>NZ_JAKUFF010000006.1:0-124439 GCF_022663305.1 Bacillus cereus group sp. BfR-BA-01408
TTCTTAGCAGCCTCATCTTCAGCTTTCTTCGCGTCTGGAGTTCCTCCAGGCGCAGTGAAGGATGCTCCAACTGCTGGGCTTGTTCCAGTACCTTTTTTCGCTACTACAGAGAAGCTGTAAGTAACGCCCGGTTTAATACCACCAAGAGTAGCTGTCGTACCTTTTATTGATAAACTACCACTTGAACCGTCAGTCGCTTTATAGCTTGCTGCATACGCATCAACTTCTGCTGGTCCAGACCAGTTTAGTGTAACTGTGCTAGCGCCATCGAAAGTGACATTAAGACCACTAGGTGCATCTACTTTAATTTGTTTCACTGCATCTTTTTTAGCGCCTTTTACGTACAATTCACCATTTAATTCTTGTACAGAAGAAGGACGTTCGAAACGAGTTTTATCTGTAGCGAATTTGCTCATCATTACTTGGAACATTTGCTGTGCAATTTTAGTATAACGATCACTAATGTAGTTTTCTGGGCCATTTTTTTCGTACCCAGTCCATACTGCCATTGTATATTGCGGTGTATATCCAGCGAACCAGCTATCTCTGTTTGCATCAGCTGGAATACCATATTCTTTTATAACGTCTGCATCAAAGTTTTGTGTTCCTGTTTTACCGGCAACATCAACACCTGAAACGTATGCTGTTGGACCAGTACCGCCAGAACCAGGTTTTACGACGTCACGAAGAACGTCAGTCACCATGTAAGCTGTGTAGTCTTGCATCGCACGTTGTTCTTTCGGTTTAAAACTTTTCTTTTTCCCATCTGGGAAGATAACTTCTTTTACGAAGTGCGGTTTATTGTAGTTCCCACCATTACCAAAGGCTGCATATGCACCTGCTACTTGTAATGGTGAACTATCGTTACTACCAATTGCTGTTGATTCATATGTTTTGCCGTCTTTAAATGTCATACCTAAACCTTCAGCAAACGCTTGTGACTTAGGAAGACCAACCGCTTGAGCTGTCTTTAAAGCCGGAATGTTTAATGATTTTTTCAAAGCTTCACGTAGTGAAACGTCACCTTTGTAACTATTTGTTGCATTTCGTATTTTTTTACCATCGGAATACGTATATTCTGAGTCATTTAATTGATGGTATGTAGACCATTGTAAATTCTCAATTGCTGGACCGTAGTCGAAAATTGGTTTCATTGTTGAACCAACTTGGCGTTTTAAATCAGTGGCCATATTATGACCTTTGAAAGTAGACTTACTTTCTTTACGCCCAGCCCCAATTGCTCGAACTTCTCCAGATTGTGTATCCATAAATACGAATGATCCTTGGAATTGATCGTTCGGATACTTAATAAGATTGCCATCCATAATTTTTTCAGCATAATCTTGAGCATCTTGATCAAGTGTTGTATGAATCGTCAAACCATCTGAACCAATATTTACATCAGGATATTCTTTTTCAACTTCTTTTACAACCGCATCTAAAAATGCTTGATACTTCATCTCAGTTATTTCTGAAGACGGTTGAAGACCCTCTGTTACTGGGATCTTAACTGCGTTATTCATTTCTTCTTTTGTTATATAACCATGTCGATTCATTAATGACAATACGACATTACGACGATTTGTTGCTCGTTCAACATTTTCCTTTTTGGTTGGATCATAAATGTTTGGACCTTGGGGTAAACCAGCGAGCATAGCAGCTTCATGTAATTGCAAGTCTTTTAAATCTTTACCATAATATTTTTGCGCTGCTGTCGCAATACCATATGAACGGTTACCTAAATTAATCTTATTTAAGTACATTTCTAAAATTTCATGTTTAGAGTATTGTTGCTCTAATTTGTAAGATAGGTACCATTCTTGTACTTTTCTCTTTGCAGTTTTGTCCATCGTTAGAAAATAGTTTTTGACTACTTGTTGTGTAATCGTACTACCACCTTGAGATCCGAAACCTCCAGTGACATTTTCCATAACTGCTTTTGTAGTTCGTTTCAAATCAATTCCATTATGATCATAGAAACGTGAGTCCTCAGTTGCAAGGAATGCATTTTCAACTACTTTTGGAATTTGATCATACGTAACGTGGGTTCGTTTTTCAGCACCGTATTCATAGAAAAAGTTCCCATCTTTATCAAGAAACTTTGTTGATAAAGGATTGACAAGTTTTGATTTGTCTAATTTTGGAGCGTCCTTCACCATAACAAAGAAAGCGGAAACGCCAGCTACAAGACCAACGATACCAAGAAGTAGACAACCTATAAGGAATTTTTTAAAAAAGGAGCCTTTTTTCTTTGGTTTTTTCTCTGTATTTGTTTCTTGCTTTTGATTTTTTACATGATTTCGTTCTGTACGAGAACGATAATTATCTGACATTATACTTTCTCCTACCTTTCATTCTCTCCCCAAAAGTCGAAAAAAGAGCCTTAGTGATGACTCTATCACGAAAAATAAACCGTGTCTAGTACACGGATATAATCAATCCGAGGGTGATAACCGCATGATAATAAAGATCCATGCTCTACTATTTCTTCTTTCGTAATCGATTTTCGTCCACCAGTATTTTGACGATTCCAAAATGCAATAATATGTTTTGCATCTAATAAATAAAGTTCATCAAAAAGTGTAAATTTAATAATAACAAATGCAATTCCATTATGAGCGATTACTTGCTTCATATGCTCAATTTGATGAAGGTGGAAGTTTTGAAGTGGAAAACTCGTTTTATTTTTTGTTTCTTTCGCTTCAAAATCGATGTATTTCCCTTTATATACACCGTTGTAATCTGTTGTAGAAGGTTGTTTAAAATACGCTTCTTTTACCACTGCAGCACTTCGAGCGGGGTAATCTACTTTTACAATTTGAAGAGGTGTAGGTTTTTTATGTACGCATGCAATATTATGGGTTAAGTAATATTCATTCGTTTCATTCAATTCCTCTTCAAGGGACATACCTCTATTACTATAAGTATGTTTTTTAATTGGTGTTTTATGAGGTTGTGAAGCTTGATTGTACCGTTTTCCATTTGGGTAACGAATGGTCATAGTGTGTCCACTCCCAACTTGCTAAGAATTACTTACAAAGGTGATTATAACAAAAAATGAAAAAAGATGTGACCTTTTTGAAGAAAGGTATGATGACTTATTCATGTTTACATGGAATGATTATGAAAAAATTAAACAATATCGTAAAAATACGGTCTGTACAGAGGAAGAAAAAACAATGGTTTACAACATGAAGAGGGAAATAGAAATAGCTAATATGGACAACATTTCTCGAACGCAGTGTTATCAAGAATATTATGTAAGAAATAGTGAAATTAGGTGGGCTTTTTTAGCGAGTATGGTCTCGAGAAATGCGGGATGGAATATGACTGATTTACAAGGGAGGTATTATGCTACTGTTTTACCTCAAACAGTAAAAAAACATTTATTTTTGACTTATGAAGAAGCGAATTGGATTATTTTTTTAGATGCATTTCCTCAGCTGTTGTTATATGAAGAAAGTAAGAGGAGGCAGGTGCCACTATTCCATTTGTTACAATATTTTAACGTATCCATTTTTATGGAAAAGGAATGGATATATTTTTGGGAGAAAAAAGATATAAATAGACTTATGATAGCGCTTATTATAAATGAACAAAATAAAATTCAAAAACCAGTTATTGAGAATGCATATTTTAAAAAACATGTATTCCATACAGCACTTTTTAAATTACAAGAAATGCTTCATATTAGTGCCGTTATATTCCCAACCGTTGAAGGGAAGATGTATGGTTTTTCAGTTTATCAATTTGAAACGTTACAGAAGCGTATAGAACTAGGGAAGAAATTAGCAGCGTTACTATTTCATTGGAAGTATAAAAGTTTATTCCATAGGTTTGCATTGCGAACGATACACACAGGATCAAGAGCAGATTATGAATGTTATGTAAGAGAAGCTAGAAAATCTTGTACACCAGCTCTTAGAGAAGTTTATCCTGCTGTTGCACATGATGAAATAAGTATGAGAGATTGGTTTTGTAGAGATACGGAAATAAATGAACTATTTTTACCAGAAGAGTATAAGGGTGAAGTTGATATAACAGAATGGTATAAAAGAAAGAGGGAGCAAATCTATATTGCTTCCACCGTAAATCGTTTTGTTAAAAGGATAGATGAGTTCGTGATATAATAAAAAAGAAGTCCCGTCTTCATTTATGAAGACGGGACTTCTTAATGTGAAGTAACCCTGCTATGCGTGCTAAACATTTAATCTCAAAACGTAATGAATATAAGAGATTAAAGAAGTTTCACTTTATGTAGCAGGGAAGTTTGGACCATCTAATTTTGGGTTGCCAGTTTCGGGTTTATTTTGTTTATTTTGTTTTTTCTTTTTTTCGTTTTTGTTCTTTGCCATTTTCATGCACCTCCTTTTTGTATTGTTACCATTTCTATAAATGACATACAAAATGATTTCTTTGACGAATAACAACTAGTTTTGTCATGTGAGAAGGAGTGTGAAATCATTCGGCGAAATTACATGACAAAGGAAAAGCAAAGAAGGAGGCGTTTTGTATATGGCGATGGTTCAGAAGGAAGATGTAATGAAAACAATGGATCAAATGTTAAGTTCTCTCGATTTGCTGGAAATGAATATAGGGATTAGAATGAATCATGCATTAAAGGATAAGAGTGAAAAAATATGCAACAAGATAGAAATAACAGAAATGCATATTGAGCATATGGAAAATAAATTAGTGCATCACGAAGAAAAAGGGAATTGGGTGAAGGCATTTCAAAACGTCGTAGTGAGTGCATAATAAGGTGGGAATAAAATGAAGTATGAAGCATTAATACAGTCTTCGGAAAAACTTATGCAACATAATAATGAAGCAAATGTGAAAAAAAGAGAAATGATTGAATACGATTTTTATAAGGATATGAAACCGTTTGTAGATATGGTAGATGAGGAATTAAAAGTGTGGAAAGAATTAGCTTATGAATGGATTAAGGAAGAAAAACCAAAGTATATACATGTACAGCAAATTGATCAAGTGTACGATAATTTACAAACAAATGTGTTGCAATGTTTTGTAAATAAAGGAAAAGGTAAGCGATTCTTTGAAACGCATCAAGCCATTTCGTATACTTTGCAAAATATAATTGAGCAATGTAAGTAACAAGAGGGGAAACCCTCTTGTTTTTTATGCTTCTGTCATCGTTGTAGGCTTTGTTGCGCCGTTTATCTCTAATTCTTTTATTAATGTTCGGTAATCTGAAATACATATTTTTCCTTCGAGATACCAATGTCTCGCAAAGTCTAACAATTCATTTACATTCTCTGTGTAATACCCCTTTTTTTGAGAAAACGCTTGTTTTAAATCCCCTAATACCATGTTGATTCCTCCCCCATGAGAATCTTCTTCTTTTTTATCATAGCATGGAAGGGTTTTCTTTTATAATTTTTTAAAAATTTAAACTTCCGACAAAAATAGACAGATACTCCGTCACACAAATTATTTTACAAGTACATATTATATATGTAGAAACTTATGTGAAGGAGGAGAGAATGCATGTTTCAACAATCTAACGTATATCAGCAATCTAATCCATATGCACAGCAAAATATGTACCAATATAATACGGATACATATTTACGTTATAATATGTATCCTTTCGAGCCTCATTATGGAAATCAAAATTATTACCAGCCATTTGAAGTGTCGTTTATGAATCAACCGCAGCAACCTTATACGAACCAACAACCACAGCCTTATATGGATCACCAACCGCAACCTTATATGAATTCACAATACTATATGCCACCGCCATCTCCCTATAATCAACAAGCGATGTTTTATCCACCAAAACAACCGTACCCGACGCAAAATAAACAAAAGCAACAGCAACAACCAAGTCAATTTTCTAGTTTCGTTTCCCAATTTAAAAATTCAGATGGTAACTATGATGTAAATAAAATGATGAATACAGCTGGACAAATGATGAATGCGATGAATCAAGTAACAGGCATTGTAAAGCAAGTGGGAGGTTTTTTTAGTAAGTAATTTTGGAGGGATGGCTATAAAAACATTGTATACGAAATAAAGGACTAGACAAATTTCCTTAGAATAAATGGGTATATATAACAAGCGGCTTAACCTCTTTTCTCATATTGTAAAGTGTAATCAGATTTTTTTTATGAGAGAGGAGAGAAAAAACTATGCATCATTGTCATCCTTGCTTTGGAGGGCATAAGCCTACAGGACCTATTTGTACGACTGCTCCTGTCATTCATCCGACGAAACAATGCGTAACACATTCTTTTTCAACAACGGTGGTGCCACACATTTTCCCAACGCATACAACACATGTACACCATCAACAAATTAAAAACCAAAACTTCTTCCCACAAACAAACTCAAATGTAAATGTTGTAGACCCAATCGATCCAGGGTTCGGCGGATGTGGACCGTGTGGTCATGGACATCATCACCACGGTCATCAAATATCTCCATTTGGACCAGGGCCGAATGTATCACCGTTTGGACCAGGACCTAATGTATCACCATTTTTACCAAACAATGTATCACCAGTAGGTCCGAATATTGGACCAAACGTTGGTGGAATATTTAAAAAGTAAATGATATGTTAGAACTAGCGAAATGCTAGTTCTTTTTTTGTAATTGGAGTGTTGATATGAAAGTTATTGCAGTAACAGGATATAAGCCATTTGAACTTGGAATATTTAAAAATGATCATCCAGGAGTAGAATGTATAAAAAAGGCGTTGCGTCGTAAATTAACTGCTTTTGTAGAAGATGGTTTAGAGTGGGTTATAATAAGTGGCCAGTTAGGTGTAGAATTATGGGCTGCTGAAGTTGTTTTTGAAATACAAGTAGAATATCCAGATTTAAAATTAGCGGTATTTACTCCATTTTTAGAACAAGAAGAGGGTTGGAAGGAAGATAACCGTGAATATTACGAGTTTATTCTCTCTCAAGCAGACCATGTTGATAGTATCACGAAACGTAAGTACGAAAGCCCAGAGCAATTTAAATTAAAAAATCAATTTTTTATTGAAAAAAGTGATGCGCTTTTAGCTGTATATGATGAAGAAAAACCAGGGAGTCCTAAATATATTGTAGAAGCAGCAAAGAAAAAAGGAGAAATAGAAAATTATCACAGTTATTTCATTCTTTTTTCCGATTTACAAGATATAATAGAAGAGGAACAGTGGAATAATGCTGAGTAATATGTAATATAGTACTCGTATATATGATTGACAAAAAGCATTGTTTCTGAAAAAATTTAGTTAATGAAAGTTTTGGCAAAAATTTGAGGTGAAGAAAATGATTTCGGATAAAATTAAATTAACGGCGAAAGATATTTTAGAAAAAGAATTTAAAACAGGTATGAGAGGTTATCAACAAGAAGAAGTAGACAAGTTTCTTGATATGATCATTAAAGATTATGAAGCTTTCCACAAGGAATTTGAGCAATTAAAGCAACAAAATGCTCGTTTAAAGCGTGAACTAGAAGAACAAAAGCTAGCAGCAACGCAAGTTCCGCAACAACCTGTACAAACACCAGTTGCGCAACCAGTATATAACAACACGAATACGGACATTTTAAAACGTCTATCGAATTTAGAAAAAGCTGTATTTGGAAGCAAGTTATACGAATAATTTCTGGTGATAAAAAGGTTAAAGCATTTTACATAGAAAAAAACATTGCAAAATCTTTTTGTTTCCACTATACTAATGGATGTCATAACGTTTGGGTAATCGCTGCAACGCCAACGTTGTAGAGGAAAGTCCATGCTCGCACGGCCTGAGATGGCTGTAGTGTTCGTGCCTAGCCAATTCATAAGCTAGGGTATTCTGGCTGTAAGGCTGGTTTAACGGCAGGGAAAAAACCTAAGTCCTTTCGGATATGGTTTGACTACCTTTAAAGTGCCACAGTGACGAAGTCCTTGAAGAAATGATAGGAGTGGAACGAGGTAAACCCCACGAGCGAGAAACCCAAATAATGGTAGGGGAATCTTTTCCAAGGAAATGAACGATGGGAAAGGACAGGTTGTATAACCTGTAGATAGATGATTGCCACCGGAGTACGAGGCGTGGGCCGTTTGCAGTACAAAGGAACAGAACATGGCTTACAGAACGTTATGAACCAACTATGAAATAACTCAGCTCTCCTTTGTTAGAGGAGGGCTTTTTATTTGTATGAAGTTATAAATGATGAGTTAAAATGGTTAATGAGAAAATTCTTCGTAAAATGTAATAATTAATAGGAGAAATAGCTATTAATTATTGTTTGAATATACATAAGAGGTGAATGCAAATGGGAAAAGTTACTTTAATCGCAACAGCGGCAATGGGTATTGAAGCTTTAGTTGCCCGAGAAGTTCGTGATCTAGGTTATGAATGCCAAGTAGAAAACAGCAAAGTAACATTTGAAGCAGATGAAAAGGCGATTTGTCGCACGAATTTATGGTTACGTACTGCGGACCGTGTGAAAATTAAAGTTGGCGAATTTAAAGCGACAACATTTGATGAGCTGTTTGAGAAAACGAAAGCATTAAACTGGGGAGATTATATTCCAGAGAACGGTGAGTTCCCTGTTATCGGTAAATCTTTAAAATCTGAGTTATTCAGTGTTTCGGATTGCCAACGTATCGTTAAAAAGGCTGTCGTTGAAAAATTAAAAACAACATATAAACGTACAACTTGGTTTGAAGAAGATGGCCCGTTATTCCGTATTGAGATTGCAATGTTAAAAGATATCGCAACATTAACAATCGATGCGAGCGGTGTTGGACTTCATAAACGTGGATATCGTGTGGATCAAGGGGAAGCTCCTTTAAAAGAAACATTAGCTGCGTCTTTAATTAAATTAACAAACTGGAAGCCAGATCGTCCTTTCGTGGATCCTTTCTGCGGATCAGGTACAATTCCGATTGAAGCAGCATTAATTGGACAAAATATCGCACCAGGTTTTAACCGTGGTTTTGCATCGGATGAGTGGGGCTGGGTTGGTAAACAAAACTGGCGTGAAGCTCGTCAAGAAGTAGAAGATTTAGCGAACTATGATCAACCATTGCAAATCATTGGATCAGATATTGATCATCGTATGATACGTGTTGCTCAAGATAATGCAGAAGAAGTAGGTTTAGGTGATTTAATTACATTTAAACAAATGCAAGTAAAAGATTTCACAACAAAAGAGGATTATGGCTATGTTGTAACGAATCCTCCATACGGAGAACGTTTAAGTGAAAAAGCACTTGTTGAACAACTGTATAAAGAAATGGGACAAGTATTCCGTCCATTAGACACATGGTCGACGTATGTATTAACAAGTTACGAAGCATTTGAGAAGTGCTACGGAAAAGATGCATCGAAGAAACGTAAACTGTTTAATGGATTTATCCGTACAGATTACTACCAATACTTCGGAAAACGTCCACCTCGTAATTCATAGTATAAAACTCCTTTAGCGCGCATATACTGGCTATTATGTAATGCGTAAAGGAGGAACTGATATGGATAGTTTCCAATTATCAATGATTCAAAAAGCTATTCACCGTACGTATGATGAGCTCGGAAAAGAAGTGGATAACCAAGGTGCGATTGTAGATGAAATACAAAAAGCACAAGAAGAATATTTGTTAGCTCTTTCGCATGAAACAGCGATAGATAAACGGTATTTAAAGTCATTAATATAGAAGAAAATTTTCCTTTTTCGAAAGGAAAATTTTTTTTCGTGTATTTCCATGTATTGCAACAGGGGAAAGTGGCTGCGCACATATGAGTAGCAGTTGCTATATCTTTTATAGAAAAACTTTTTGGTTGGAGGCTAAGGATGTTTACTGAGAAGAGATTACCATTTGAAGTAGGGAAACAAGACAATTTTTATGATAAGTTGAATGAGTGGATTGGAGATGTGTTTTACGACATCCTTCCGGAAAAAGGCTTTGAAGAGCGTGATGAACAAATTTTTATGGCGTTTCAATTAGAGCGTGCTTTCCAAGAAAAGAAAGTAATGTTCGCAGAAGCGGGTGTAGGAACCGGGAAAACAATTGTATATCTTCTATATGCAATTTGTTATGCACGTTATACTGGAAAGCCAGCGATTATCGCTTGTGCAGATGAAACATTAATTGAGCAGCTTGTGAAAGAAGAAGGGGACATTGCTAAATTATCTGAGGCATTAGGCTTATCGGTAGATGTAAGACTTGCGAAATCGATGGATAATTATTTATGTTTACGTAAACTTGAAGATGTTATGAGTGGACGAGCTCCAGAAGTAATTGAAGATGTATACTACGAATTACCGCAGTTTGTATTTGACCACGGTACGATGCAAAACTTTACTCACTATGGTGACCGAAAAGAATTTCCGCTTTTAAATGACGAGGAATGGTCAAAAGTAAATTGGGATTACTTCCAAGATTGCTTCACTTGTGATTCTCGACATCGTTGCGGGCAAACTCTATCACGTGAACATTATCGTAAAGCAGCAGATTTAATTATTTGCTCTCAAGATTTCTATATGGATCATATTTGGACGTATGATGCTCGTAAGCGTGAAGGACAAATTCCATTATTACCAGAAAGTAGTTGTGTTGTATTTGATGAAGGACATCTTGTAGAGTATGCAGCTCAAAAAGCTTTAACATATCGTTTAAAGCAAACGATGATGGAGCAACTTTTAACGAGATTATTACAAAATGATATTCGCGAGGAGTTTGCGCATTTAGTAGAAGAAACAATTTGGCAAACAGAGCGATTCTTTGATGTGTTACAAGAGAATAAAAAAGAAATTGCTGGTTCTGATCGTTTAGAAATTACTGTGACAGAAAAAGTAACGGCTGAAGCGAAGCGACTTTATGCGAAAATTGGTGAAGTCGGTGATGCATTAGTATTTGAAAGTGAAATGCATACAGTAAACACGTATGATTTAAATATCGTTGATGAACATTTAGATGTATTAGAGCATTCACTTCGTCTGTTTATGCACGAGAAAAATGTAATTACATGGGGTGAAGAAGGTGATGGAGCTTTCACGTTAGTAATTATGCCGCGTGCAGTTGAAGAAGTATTACAAGAGAAAGTATTCTCGAAGAAAATCCCGTATATTTTCTCTTCTGCTACATTATCTAACAACGATTCATTCGCATTTACAGCAAATAGTTTAGGGGTAAAAGATTACTTATCATTCTCAGTTGCCTCACCGTTTGATTACGAAGAGCAAATGGCAGTAAACTTACTATCTCATACGAAAGAAAACGAATGGGAAAGAAAGTGTCAATATACACTTGAAAATATACAAAAAACAAATGGTCGTACACTTGTATTGTTCCGTACAACACAAGAGCTTGCAGCGTTTAAAGAATATGTAAGTAAAGAACAAATGTCAGTTCCGTTCTTATATGAAGGGGACCAAGAAATTAGTCAGCTCGTTTCTCGTTTCCAAAATGAAGAAGAGACTGTACTTTGTGCCGTTCATTTATGGGAAGGTTTAGATATTCCTGGTTCATCATTATCACATGTTATTATTTGGTCATTACCATTCCCTCCAAACGATCCTGTGTTTGAAGCGAAGCGTAAACACGTAAATGATCCATTCTGGGATGTAGATGTACCATATATGATTTTACGTCTTCGTCAAGGGATTGGCCGTTTAATTCGTACGAGCGAGGATAAAGGTGCTATATCAATCTTCTTATCTGATACAGAAGATGAGAAAGTGGTAGAAGCGGTGAAAAACGTACTACCAGTAGAAGGTAAAGAATTATAAGGAGAAAGCTTGGCGCTTGCCAAGCTTTTTTTCTATTATAAAAGGAATTTGGATTTTCGTGTCGAATTAAGTTTGAGGTAGAAAAAGGAGGTTTTTATAGGATGACAGTAGCTACATATGAAGTGGAAAAACAATTTTTAACATATGTGAAGAAGATACAGAATTATGGAGAAGCATTAAGCTTAATGTTTTGGGACTTGAGAACAGGTGCGCCTAAAAAAGGTGTAGACCAGCGTTCAGAAGTAATTGGCATGCTTTCATCAGAAGTATTTGCTATGTCGACTTCAGATGAGATGGGGAACTATTTAACAGAGCTTGAAGCTTTAATAAGTGAAGACAAACTTTCTGAAACGACGAAGAAAATGGTGGAAGAGTGTCGTAAAGAATATGATAGAAATAAGAAAATTCCACAAGCGGAATACGAAGCATATGTGAAATTAGAAGCGAAAGCGGAAAGTGTGTGGGAAGAAGCTCGCGAAAAATCTGATTTCGAAATGTTCCGTCCGTATTTAGAACAAATCGTTGAATTTAAAAAGAAGTTCATTACATATTGGGGTTACGAAACATATAAATATAATACATTATTAGATATGTATGAGCCGGGTATTACGGTAGAAGTGTTAGATCACGTATTTGGTCAACTTCGTGAGCGTATCGTTCCGCTCGTAAAAGAAATATCAGAGTCGCAAAAGAGATTAAAGACAAGTGCTTTATCAGAGCATTTTTCAAAAGAAAAACAAAAAAACTTTACATTAGAGCTATTAAAGCAATTAAATTATGATTTTGAAGCAGGTCGTCTTGATGAAACGGTACATCCATTCGAGATCACATTAAATAGAGGGGATGTTCGTATTACGACACGCTATGACGAAAAAGATTTCCGTATGGCTGTGTTTGGCACAATTCATGAATGTGGTCATGCTGTATATGAACAAAATATTGCAGAGAAATTTGAAGGTACACCGCTATGTAGTGGAACGTCTATGGGTATTCATGAGTCACAATCATTATTCTTTGAGAACTTTATCGGTCGTAATAAATCATTCTGGAAGAAAAATTATGATTTATTAAAAGAGTATAGCGATGGTCAATTCAATGATTTATCAGTAGATGAGTTTTACGATGCGATTAATGAATCAAAGCCGTCGTTTATTCGTATAGAAGCAGATGAGCTTACATATCCGCTTCACGTCATGGTTCGTTATGAACTTGAGAAAGAATTATTTGATGGTACATTACAAGTGAGGGATTTACCAGCCGCTTGGAATGATAAGATGGAAGCATATTTAGGAATTCGCCCGGCTAACGATGCACAAGGCGTATTACAAGATGTTCACTGGGCTGGTGGTTCATTTGGATACTTCCCATCTTATGCGCTTGGCTATATGTATGCAGCGCAATTTAAGCAAAGAATGTTAAAAGACATTCCGAACTTTGATGCATTATTAGAAGAAGGAAACGTAACACCAATTCGTGAATGGTTAACAGAAAATATTCACCAATACGGTAAAACGAAAAAGCCACTTGAAATTTTAGAAGATGTAACAGGTGAAGGATTAAATGCAAATTACTTAGCAGATTATTTAGAAGCGAAGTATAAAGAAATTTACGAGTTATAAAAAGAGCTGCTTACTTGCAGCTCTTTTTTTAAAGGGGGGAGAAAAATGGATTATACATATACAGTAATGACGCAAGAAGAAGCAGAAGAAATTGCATACAACTGGCATTATGAAGGGGAATATTCCTTTTATGATATAGAGGCAGATGAAGAAGATTTAGCTGAATTTTTACATGATGAGAGTAGGGGGGATCATATCTTTTCTGTGAAGGAACATGGCACTCTCATTGGTTATTTTACTGTTTGTAAAATAAATGATGGGACGGTTGATATAGGTCTTGGAATGAAACCTAATATAACTGGAAACGGATTTGGTTTACAGTTCATAAACGCTATACTAGCTTTTAGTAAAGAAAAATATGGATGCAAGTATATAACACTATCAGTAGCTACATTTAATAAGAGAGCAATTAAAGTGTATAAAAGGGCAGGATTTAAAGCAGTTGGAACGTTTATACAGAAGACAAATGGTAGTTGTTTTGAGTTTTTGAAAATGAATTATATATGTAAAAATGATTAAAAACAGAAGAATCTCCTCTGTTTTTTATTTTGATGCAGAAATAAATAATATTTTTTGTAATTGGGTGCTTTGAATTTTTGATAGAGGATGTGTATGATTGAATTTCAGTAGTAAATGTGAAGTTTAGTCAGGAGAGGTAGAATGGTTACAATTAAAACGAAAAATGAAATAGATGTAATGCATGAATCTGGAAAGTTACTTGCTTCATGTCATAGAGAAATTGCGAAAATAATGAAACCAGGTATTACAACAAAAGAAATTAATACGTTTGTGGAAGCATATTTAGAACGGCATGGTGCAACGTCTGAGCAGAAAGGGTACAATGGATATCCATATGCGATATGTGCATCTGTAAATGATGAAATGTGTCATGCGTTTCCGGCCGATGTTCCTTTAACTGAGGGTGATATTGTAACAATTGACATGGTAGTAAACTTAAATGGTGGTCTTTCAGATTCTGCTTGGACGTATAGAGTTGGAAAAGTTTCTGATGAAGCAGAAAAGTTGTTACTAGTAGCTGAGAATGCTTTGTATAAAGGCATTGATCAGGCGATAATTGGTAATCATGTAGGAGATATTGGTTATGCGATTGAAAGTTATGTAGCAAGTGAAGGTTTTTCTGTCGCAAGAGACTTTACGGGACATGGAATTGGTAAAGAGATTCATGAAGAACCAGCAATTTTTCATTTTGGTAAGCTGGGACAAGGGCCTGAGTTACAAGAGGGAATGGTAATTACGATTGAGCCAATTGTCAATGTAGGTATGCGATATTCGAAAGTAGATTTAAATGGATGGACTGCGAAAACGATGGATGGGAAATTATCAGCTCAATATGAGCATACAATTGCGATTACAGAAGATGGACCAATCATTTTAACGAAGTTATAATTGGGAATGAAAGAGTTTACAAAACTCGAACGAAAATGATGATTTTATAAAATTTGTCCGTGTTTTATTAATAAAAGCTTTTCAAAGTATAAAAAGTACGTTATAATCCTTCTATAAAATAAATAGTTAGCTACACTCATATAATCGCGGGGATATGGCCTGCAAGTTTCTACCGAAGTACCGTAAATACTTTGACTATGAGTGAGGACGAATATATTTGCTTGTTTAGCATTCTTTTTTTGCGAAACTCCAAAAGCGCGTCTCTCACTTGTAACGAGTGGTGGCGGCTTTTGGAGTTTTTTTATTGCATAAGAGGGGGAACAAACATGAAAGTATTACAAGAAAAGATTTTGAACGAAGGAAAGGTTTTATCTGGTGACGTATTAAAGGTAGATGCTTTTTTAAATCATCAAATTGATCCAGTACTTATGCAAGAAATCGGAAAAGAATTTGCTAAACGTTTTAAAGAAGAGAACATTACAAAAATCGTGACGATTGAATCTTCAGGTATTGCACCAGCGGTTATGGCTGCATTAGAACTTGGTGTAAAAGTAATTTTTGCTAGAAAGCGTAAATCGTTAACGTTACAAGATAATATGTATGTGGCAAACGTATATTCATTTACGAAACAAGAAACGAATGAAATCTCATTATCTCGAAATCATATCGATGAAAGTGATCGCGTTTTAATTATTGATGACTTTTTAGCAAACGGTCAGGCTGCTTTAGGTTTAATGAGTTTAGTAGAGCAAGCCGGAGCAAGTATTGCAGGTATTGGTATTGTTATTGAAAAAGCATTTCAAGATGGAGGAAAGAAGCTTCGTGAACAAGGAGTTCGTGTTGAATCACTAGCAGAAATTGCATCACTTGATAACGGCACAGTTACATTTGTACAGCATGAAACTGCGGAGGTGAAATAAGCGATGAAGCAACATCCATTTAAAATCGCATCACTTGGTATGCAGCATATGCTTGCTATGTATGCTGGTGCAATTATCGTTCCGCTTATTGTGGGCGGCGGACTTGGTTTAAATCAAAAAGAGTTAACGTATTTAGTCTCAATTGATTTATTAATGTGCGGCGTTGCGACAATTTTACAAGCATTATCAAATCGCTTTTTCGGTATTGGACTTCCAGTTGTACTTGGTTGTACATTTACAGCGGTTGGCCCGATGATTGCAATCGGGAAACAATACGGCGTATCCTCTATTTATGGAGCGATTATTGCTGCGGGGTTATTCGTTGTTATTTTTGCGAAATTATTTGGAAAGCTTGTAAAGCTGTTTCCCCCTGTTGTAACAGGATCTGTCGTTACCGTAATTGGAGTTACACTTGTTCCTGCCGCTATTAATGATATGGCTGGTGGAGTAGGAAGTAAAGATTTTGGTAGTCTTGAAAATTTAGCATTAGCATTTGGTGTGTTACTATTTATTATCATTATGTATCGTTTCTTTGACGGATTTATTCGTTCAATCTCTATTTTACTAGGTCTATTGTTCGGTACAATCGTTGCAGCATTTATGGGGAAAGTAAGCTTGCAAGCGGTTGGAGAAGCGGATTGGTTCCATGGTATCCAGCCATTTTATTTCGGTACACCAACATTTGAATTAACGCCAATTATTACGATGATTCTCGTTGCTTGCGTAGGGATTGTAGAAGCGACAGGCGTTTACTTTGCATTATCTGATATTTGCAATAAAAAGATTGGTGAAAAAGAATTAACAAAAGGTTATCGTGCAGAAGGATTAGCGATGGTGTTAGGTGGTATTTTCAACGCTTTTCCGTATACAACATACTCTCAAAACGTAGGGCTTGTTCAATTAACTGGAGTAAGAAATCGCGTGATTATTTACACGTGTGGTGGTATGTTAATCGTTCTTGGGTTCATTCCAAAAATCGCCGCTATTACAACAATCATTCCGAAATCAGTACTTGGCGGTGCGATGTTAGCGATGTTCGGTATGGTAATGGCATATGGTATTAAAATGTTAAGTAGCGTTGATTTTGGAAGACAAGAAAACTTATTAATCGTTGCATGTTCTGTCGGAATTGGACTAGGAGTTACTGTCGTTCCTACATTATTCTCACAACTTCCAGAAAGCATTCGTATTTTAACAGATAACGGAATCGTACTTGGAAGTGCGTCAGCAGTCCTTTTAAATATCGTATTTAATATGGTGCCGCAGCGTAAAGTGAAAGTAAAGGATGAACCAGTTCCGATACAAAGTGCGGTAAGAGAAGCGTAAAATTGATAAAAGGTTCAAATCGCATGCGATTTGAACCTTTTATTTTTGTGTTGCTTACGAGACCTTGCTTTTCTTTTTAAGTGGCATCATCTTTCCGTACGTACCAAGGCGCCATATATACTCAAGTGGCCCGTATTGGTAACGTGACAGCCACCAGCGGCTAATAAAGATTTGCAGCGTGTAGAAACCGATGCAAAATAGTGGTCCTACCCATAATGGAGCAAGATAATCATTTTTGAACAATATTCCGAATACAAGCAACGTAACAATTGTATGCGAGATATAATTTGTTAATGCCATTCGACCAACGTACTGGAACGGACGTAATATCTTTTGCCATTTTTCTTTTTGTAATAAACGCATGAGCGTGAAAATGTAGAATATGAATAATGTCTTTCCGCTTATCATCGTAATACCCATAAGTGAAAATGGTGTGTATGGTTGATTGTTCATAAAGAAGTAAACCATAATAAACCACATCGGTAATGTTAAAATGAACATAATGATTTGCCATTTTTTAAGTTTTGGATCTAATTCCTTAGCACGGCGGAAAATGTCTTTTTTACCGGCATATAATCCGAGTAAAAACAATCCTAGTGTTTCAGGAAGCATAATAAGACTGTTACTAATTGCTTCAGAATAGAAAGAATGGAATCGGTCTGTGATTTGTAAGCCCCAGTTTTCTAACGGCATAATTGCTGTGGAAAGGCCTAATTCCTCTACTGGCACGATTAACATGAGAAGAGAACCTAATAATGAGAACAGTTGCATGAAACTTAATAGTACAATTGACCAAATTAAAATAGTTCGTGGCTCTCTCTTATAAAATAAAAATAAGAAAAAACCAGTAATTGCATAAGTATGTAAAATGTCTCCGTCCCATAAAAGAACGTAATGTAAGAAACCAAATAATAATAAAATAAGTAAGCGACGAACAAATAAAGTTTTTGGTCGATCTGTTTTCGCTTCAGCACGAGTCATAAAAATGTAAAATCCTAGGCCGAATAAAAATGAAAAGATAGTATAAAACTTTGTTTGAATAAACATATCGTAAAATAGGCGAATGTAGCTGTCTATCCCTTCGTAAATTCCTGTAATATCACGTGAGTCAATCCCGGCGATAACAGGCCAGTTAACAAGAAAAATACCAAGTACAGCTATTCCTCTAATAATATCGATGGAGTGTATCCTCTCGCCTTGTGAAATATTTTGTGTCATTATTTTCCTCCTTGTTAAGTAATTCCCTTTTATTATACAAAATGTAAGATGGAGGGTATAGGGTGGATTTCCATTTTTTTTAACTATTAAGTTATGTAAGATGAGATATAATAAGAGTGCACAACAAGTTTTACCTTTTTTCAAAACAGGCAGTGAAGCTCCTTCTTATAAGGGGCTTTCTTTATGAAAAAGTGTTGATAATGATTCTCTTTAATGATAAAATGTATTCAAAAGTGATAATCATTATCAAAAAAGGTTGGTGCATGAGTATGGTATATGCATTAGTAGCAGGTACAGTCGCTGTATATGCAGTTATTGCAAAGTATGTTTTAAATGGAGTAGGAACAGCAAAATGAGTGATATTACATAAAATCCCTTTCATTTGTAAAAAGAATGAAAGGGATTTTTTATTTTTAATGAGAATATGCTGAAAATTTAGTATGATAGTAAAGTGAAAAGATAATCAATGAGTAGGTGCATTTCTCACTGGTTATTGGCTTGCAAATAGCATATACATCTTGGATAAAGGGGAACAAGGGGATGACAAACATAGTACAGACAAACGGTATGAAAAAACTTGTTTGTTTTTATGAAGAGTGGCAAAAACACGGCGATGCAGAGAATAGCTTAAAGTTGTTTGAAGTAATTCAAAAATATAAACGAGAGCAGCTTATGATAGCATTCTGCGGTCACTTCTCAGCAGGGAAATCAACGATGATGAATCATCTATATAAAGCGCAGTTGTTACCGACAAGTCCAATTCCGACAAGCGCTAACGTCGTTAAAATTGAAAAGGGATTTGATCGTGTTGTTGTAACGATTAAATCTGGAGAGCAGTACGAATATGACGGTGCATATTCAGCAGAAGAATTAAAACAAATTTGTAAAGATGGCGATGAAGTAATTGGTGTTCATATTTATCGGAATGATGCGCCAATTCCTGAAGGTGTTATGTTAGTTGATACACCAGGGATTGATTCAACAGATGATGCCCATCAACTAGCGACAGAATCAACGCTGCATCTAGCAGACGTGATTTTTTATATGATGGATTATAATCACGTCCAATCGGAAGTGAATTTACAATTTGTTAAAGAATTGAAACAACGTAATAAAACGGTTTATCTCGTTGTAAATCAAATAGATAAACATAAAGAAAATGAATTATCGTTTGCGGATTATAGAGATAGTGTAAAACAATCATTCTCTAACTGGGATATTGAAGTAGATGGAGTTTATTATACATCATTACGAATGATGAACCATCCACATAATGAAATTGAAAACCTAGAAACGTTAATTACTTCTATTATGAAAGAAAAAGAGCAGTATGTAAGAGATGGAATGGAGCGAGAAACAGAATATTTAATGGGGGAACATTTCTCGTTTATTCTTTCTGAAAATGAAAAAGCTCTTTTGAAATATGAGGAAGAGTTAGCATCACCGCTTTCCATTTCAGAAATAGTTGAAAAGAAAGAAGAGCTAACGGAAATGAAACATCGCGAGGCTAATAAAGAGTCTCAAATGAGAAATGAATTTATAAAAGGTTTACAAGCTATATTAGATAACGCGTATTTAATGCCATTTGAAATGAGAGAATTGGCAAATGCGTACTTAGAAACGAAATTAACAAAATTTAAAGTTGGTTTGCTATTTGCGAAAGGAAAGACTGAGCAAGAAAAACAGAGACGTTTAGATGCTTTTTATGCTGCTTTGCAAAAGACTGTCGAAACGCAACTTGATTTTCATGTGAAAGAATTTATTGTTGCCTTCTTAAAAGAAGAAGGGTTGTTTACAGAAGAGATTGGGAAAGACATATATGCTTTAGAAATTGCTTTTGGACCAGAAATGTTAGCGGAAGTAATTAAACAAGGTGCAGGTTTCACAGGTGATTACTTACTTCTTTATACAGCGGATGTAGCGAATGAATTAAAGAAACGTTATTTTACAAAAGCACAGCAAATTTTTGATAAAAGTGCAGTCGTTTTAAAGCAAAAGGTAAAAGAAGCAGTTGATCGTGTTGAAGAAGAGATTGAAACATATACGATGTTGCAAACTGCGAAAGAAACACAATTGCAATACAGTAACAATTTGGAGGCATATGAAGGCTATTTACAAAATATTTGGCATGATCGTGTTGCTACACCAGAAGGATTGCAAGTAGAGGAAATATTGCAAAGTAAAAAACAAATTGTTAGTGAGAAATTCACACTACAAGAGCAGGAAATTGTAAATGATAACGTAGCGGCTCGTGAGGAAGAGATAAAAGGAACGGCAGCTTTAAATATTCAGCGTATATTAGAGAAAGTGAAGAAAGCTGAAACGATATTAGAGCCATTGCCAGCGCTAAAACATGTACAGCAAGAGGTAATAGAAAAAAGGCGCCGTGTGGAAACGAAACAATTTACAGTGGCATTATTTGGAGCTTTTAGTGCTGGGAAATCATCATTTGCCAATGCATTGCTTGGTGAAAAAGTACTTCCTGTGTCACCAAATCCGACGACGGCAACGATTAATCAAATTTTGCCAGTTACAGAGGAAAAACCACACGGAACAGTAATGGTTCAATTTAAATCAAAGCAAGCCTTATTAGAAGATATGAAAGCTGTTTATAAGCTGTTTCATTATGAGATTACTACGTTAGATGAAGCGTTAGCACAGATTGATAAAGTTATGAAATACCCTTCACCAACTGGAAAGCAAAAAACAACATTTAGCTTTTTACGAGCGGTACAAAAAGGGTATGATACGGTTTCTGCGCATTTAGGTGAGCAAGTACAAGTTACATTAGATGAGTTTTCTGATTATGTAGCGAATGAAGAAAAATCTTGTTTTGTTGAGTACATGGAGCTTTATTATGATTGTGCATTAACAAGGCAAGGAGTAGCGCTTGTAGACACACCTGGAGCGGATTCTATTAACGCCCGCCATACAGACGTTGCGTTCCAGTATATTAAAAACGCAGATGCTATTTTATTTGTCACGTATTATAATCACGTGTTCTCTCGTGCCGACCGTGAATTTTTAATTCAGCTTGGTCGTGTAAAGGATACTTTTGCTCTTGATAAAATGTTCTTCTTAATTAATGCGGCCGATTTAGCAGAGTCTGAAGAAGAGCTTGAAATGGTAAAAGGTTATATCGCAGATCAGCTACTGCAATACGGTATTAGGAATCCGCGTTTATTTGCAATTTCAAGTTTATGTGCGCTTGAAGAGAAACAAGGGAAAAATATTGAAAAAGAGAAGTACGGTATTTTACAAAACTCTGGGATTGCTAAGTTCGAGGAATCATTTACATCCTTTATGATGAGAGATTTAATGCTCGTATCTGTTCATGCTTTATATGGTGCATTGCAAGGGGCAGATCAGCTGTTAGTAAATATGATAAATGGTGCAAAGCAGGGGAATGAAGAGAAAGAGAAGCAAACGAAAAAATATGAAGCAGAGCGTGATCAACTACTTCATATTATTTCATCATATAGTGTGCTTGCTGAAGAACAGGCGATGCAAAATGAAGTGAAAGAATTGCTTTATTACGTGCAACAACGTCTATTCCTACGCTATAACGATGTGTTTACTGAATTTATTAATCCAGCATCGCTTCGAACGGATGGAAATGTGAAAGTGCAGTTGCAGCAGTGTGTTATGGAATTAGTAGCATTTATTCAGCATGATTTATTACAAGAAATGCGTGCGACATCATTACGCCTTGAAAAATGGATAGATGAAGCGATGAAGCGTGCAAAGAATGAAATTGTGGTGAACTGTAAAGTAGAAAATGAATCAATTTCTATGAATGGAACAGTGGAATATGAATATAAAGATATTACACATAAAGAACCGTTCCCTTCAGTTGAAATAAAAGATTTCAAAAAAGCATTGGCACACTTTAAAAACGAGAAAAGCTTTTTTGAAAAGAATGACAAAGCCTTTATGCAAGAAGACGCTAAATCTGTATTAGAACCTCTCGTATCAAACTATGTAGCTGATGAAAAAGATTTATTTGTTCATCATTATAAGCAAGAGTGGGATTTGAAATGGAACTTATTCCAAAAAGTGATGCAGCAAGATGTGATGAATTATTATGAAAGTGTATTATTTGCATTGGCTGAAACAATTGATGTATCACTATATGAACAAAGTAAAGAACAATTGCAAAAGCAATTAGTAGAGATTGAAAAAGAAATGTATGTGATGTAGTCGTTATGAGAAAAAGATTCGTTCGATTTTCTTTTGTAGTACAGTATCTAAAGATTTGACAAACCCAGCAAATTCATCGGTAGAAATCATATGAGTAAGAACGAGTCGTCTGCCGTCTGGTGTTTCACCGCATAAGACGAACGAAGAAAATTCATATGTTTTGTTTTCTACTACTAATTTTGGATAGGAATACGTGTCGCTCTTCTTCTTCTTTCCATCAATAGAGATGACGTTGCATTTTTTCTCATTGTTGTCCATGGTGAATCCCTCCTTTCTATTACTTATGGTAGACAAGGAGGGTTTAGAACAATAGAGAAGGGGGAATTTTTTATGACTGTTGTAATAGAACGTATTTCAAAAGAAGCTATACCGAAGTCTTTATTACTACTTGCTGATCCAAGTGAACAGCAAATTGATGCATATGTACAAAGAGGATTAACATACGTAGCTAAGCAAGAGGATAATGTAATCGGTGTATATGTGATTTTGGAAACAAGGCCGAAGACGATGGAAATTATGAATATTGCGGTTGTAGAGCATTTGCAAGGAAAAGGGATTGGAAAGAAGCTAGTAAGTCATGCTATAGAAACTGCTAAAGGATATGGTATGTCAAAACTTGAAGTTGGTACAGGCAATTCTAGTGTTTCACAACTTGCTTTATATCAAAAATGTGGATTTCGTATTTTTTCTATTGATTTTGATTACTTTTCGAAGCATTATGAAGAAGAGATTATTGAAAATGGGATTGTATGCCGTGATATGATTCGGCTTGCAATGGAATTAAATCAGAACGTATAACTTATTTAGGGGGAAGAGAAGATGGAAGTACATAAAGCAATTACAGCACATTCTCGTAAACAAAATGAAAGTGTAAAAGCATGTTTACAATTAGATGCGCAGCGTGAAGCAGCTATTGAAGCAGCCGTATCTCTTGCGTCAAATGGGAAAGAATTTTCGGTTGATGTCATTAATGTTGTAACGAAGCAAATTAATGCTCTTGCAAAAAATGGTGTTACACTAGAGCGTAAATATGTTACAAAAGAAATGGTTATGGAGTATGTAAGTCGTTTGAAAGAGAAAGAAGGTCGTTAAAGATGTTAGTTACAGTCGAATGGTTACGTGAGCATATAGAAGATGAGAACGTCCGTATAATCGATTGTCGTTTTGATTTAGCGAATCCTAATTGGGGTAGAGAAAAGTATGAGGAAGAACATATTCCTCATGCATTATATTTTGATTTGAATGTAGATTTATCAAGTCCTATAACAGAACATGGTGGTCGCCACCCGTTACCAAATATTGAGGAGTTTGCAGACAAGCTTTCGCAAGCTGGTATTGATGAACACACGAAAGTGATTGCATATGACAGTGAAGCGGGTGCAAATGCTTCTCGTCTTTGGTGGTTATTAAACTATGTAGGACATGAGAAAGTATATATATTAGATGGCGGATTTCCAGCATGGAAAGAGAATGGACTACCGGTAACACCGGAAATTTCTGTTGCTAAACGAAAAGCATTCAAAGCAAATGTACAAAATCATATGCTTGTAACGATGGAAACGGTGAGAGAGAATATTTATGCAGGTGCAGATGTTACGTTAATTGATTCTAGAGAGCCAAAACGTTATGCTGGTGTAGAGGAACTTGTTGATCCGAAAGCAGGACACATTCCAACAGCAGTAAATTATTTTTGGAAGGATGGAATGCTGCAATCAGGACAATTTAAGAATGAAGCTCAGCAACAAGAACGATTCCAAAATCTTTCGAAAGATAAGGAAACAATTGTATATTGTGGTTCTGGTGTTACAGCATGTCCAAATATCGTTGCATTGAAATTAGCTGGATTCCAGAATGTTAAATTGTATGCAGGTAGCTGGAGTGATTGGATTTCTTATCCAGAAAATCAAATTGCAAAAGAAGAAGATTAATCACTTGCATGCAAAAATAATTTGTATTAAAATAAGGTCACAAGCAAGAGATTGCTCGAAAAACTTTGTATTTTACACATTGGAAACAATGTGATAATATAACGACAAGTAAATAATACATCCTGCGGTGTACGTAACTTATTTATGTCTAAAACCGATGTTAGTTATACGGAAGCTCAATATTTAGCGACCATCATCAAGCCTTCCTTGTGGAGGAAGATGTACGGTAACTGTGAGGGCATCCACCTGCGAGTAGCGGGTTTTTGGACATTTACGAGGAGCGGCACGTGCGGGGGTCTTATTTCAACTAACATTATATAAAATTCCTACGGTGTACGTAGCTTATGCATGTCTTAAACCAATAAGTTTAATATGGAAGTTCAATATTTAAATGTAGCTAACATGCCATCTTTTTAAGAAGGAAGTTACAAACATTTGTGAGAGCATCCACCTGTGAGAGCAGGTTTATGGACATCTAGAGAGAACGGCATATGTGGGGCTAAATAAAAACCTTACGTTTTATACGTAAGGTTTTTTTGTTGCATACATATATCCATGTTATCTCGATTCACCTGTGAAGTTTCCGTAATAAATATAGCACTTTCTGTCTTTATTATATCTAGGTTAGTTTGTTATACCTTTCGAAAAAAATGTAGGCTACTGTTGACATCTATTTTAAATAAGAGTAACATTTTCTATGTAATAAAAATAAGTCTCTGTTAGGTGAGGCTCCTGTATAGAGAAATGCTACTGCCCAAAAATGTCGAGAGACGCCAATGGGTCAACAGGAATGATCGAATTAAGGTTTTTCTTAACGTAGCTGGTAATGTACCTATGCTATACAGTGCTAAAACTCGGCGAGGGAGAGGTCCGTAGATTTCTAATTGTATTAGGAATCGTTTATTTGTGTATGTCATGGCCTTTACTCTTTTCGGAGTAAAGGTCTTTTTGTTGCAAAGCTATGAGTAATTTCATAGTATAAACTATAAAATAAAACGAGGAGGTGAGGAGCATGTCAAATTCTGACTCGGTTCCGTTACCCATATACTTCAAATCAAAAATATATGATGTAGGCAGGAAACGACTTGTTCCTCCCTTTATATTTATCATCATGTAGCGTTTATATGTATGTTTAAGCGCTAAATACTTTCACAGTAAAGTAGATAAATTGAGAAACAAAGCGTTTCTTCCTACGTTGTAAAGGAGGAGACGATAATATGTTATATGCAAACAAAACTGTGGGTAACACGTCATATAAATTAAGTAAAAAATCAATGAAAGAACAAACATTGCTTCAAAAAAATAAAGATTTATTAATTGAAATCGCAACGAGAGATGTAAAATCTGTATTTGCGTATTTTAAAACAACAAGAGATGGATTATCTATGAAAGAGGCACAAAAACGTATTCAAGTATACGGCCGAAATGAATTAACTTCAAAAAGAGCTCGTATTGCGGAAGTAATGATGAAGCTAAGTGGAATGATCCCAGGTTTTTCAAAACAACATGTGAGAGATGGATTACAATGTGAAAAGATTACTGTGTCTCGAGTAGAATGTTCTAGTGTAACAGGTTTAAATGGTGAATTAAAAATGATGGATTTGCCAGTACAAGAGCTTGTTCCTGGGGATATAATTTTCCTTTCAGAAGGTGACACAGTACCAGCAGATGTACGTATCATTTATGCAAATGATTTATTAGTAAATGAATCTGTACTAACAGGAAATGATGCGAGTATTGAGAAGTTTGAAAGCTGCTATCATCTTGAGCGCAAACGATTTATTCCTTTAAAAAGAATGAAAGACTATAATCCACTTGAACTTGAAAATGTATGTTTCAAAGGAACGTATATTGTTGGTGGAAATGCGAAAGCTGTAGTAGTTTCAACTGGGAAAAATACGTATACAGGGATTCTTCATACTTGTTGTAGTAGAACGTCTTAATGTGTAAATGATGCTAAATATACAAAAACAATGTATAATAGACAAAGTTGAAAAACGTAGAATGGTAATCTATTTATATAACCTTACGTGATGACGTGAGGTTATTATTTTTTTGGTAGGAGAGGAATTATGAAAAAAGTATTATTAGTTGATGGTATGGCACTATTATTTCGTGCTTTTTATGCAACAAGTGTCTATGGACAGTTTATGAAACGACAAGATGGTACCCCTACAAATGGGATTCATGGTTATATGAAACATTTATTAACGGCAATGCAAGCAATTGAACCGACACATATCGTAACATGCTGGGATATGGGAAGTACAACATTTAGAACAGAATCGTTCTCAAATTATAAAGCAAATCGTGCAGCGCCGCCTGAAGAATTAATTCCGCAATTTGATCTAGTGCAAGAAATGACTGCAAAATTATCTGTTCCAGTTATCGGTCTGAAAGGGTATGAAGCGGATGATTGTATCGGTACACTAGCAAAACAATATTGCAATGAAGCGGAAGTTTATATTTTAACAGGTGATACGGATTTACTTCAGCTTGTTGATAAAAACGTTACAGTTATGCTTCTGCGCAAAGGAATTGGAAATTACGAGTATTACACACCGGAGAAAATTATGGAAGAAAAAGGTGTAGAACCGTGGCAAATT
Organism: Bacillus cereus group sp. BfR-BA-01408; assembly: GCF_022663305.1. Taxonomy (NCBI): domain Bacteria; kingdom Bacillati; phylum Bacillota; class Bacilli; order Caryophanales; family Bacillaceae; genus Bacillus; species Bacillus cereus group sp. BfR-BA-01408. The sequence continues at coordinate 26,964 of NZ_JAKUFF010000006.1, forward strand.
GTTCATGCGAAAGCTTTTATGGGAGATACAAGTGATAATTATCCAGGTGTAAAAGGTATTGGTGAAAAAACAGCGTATAAGCTTATTCAAGAACATGGTACAGTATCAGCTGTACTAGAAAACATAACATCATTAACGAAAGCGCAACGTACGAAGATTGAAAGTGATTTAGAGAATTTAAATATTTCATTACAATTGGCACAAATTCATTGTGAAGTTCCTATTTCATGTTCACTAGAAGAAGGATTACACACAATAGATGAAGAAAAATTACGATTCGTTTGTGAAGAAATGAATTGGGGAAGACCTGAAATATTAATCAATATGTTGTAAATACTCGAAAGACCGATTAAAAGTAAAATGAATCGGTCTTTCTTTTTTTGTTCACAAAGTTGTCAGAAAATAAACGGAATTTTCATATGAAGTTCAAATAGAATTCACAACAATCAATTATTATAAGAACAACCAGATAATTCATTATCTTTTATCCCACTTTAATGGGCAGTAAGACCCCCATCTTAAAATTCAGCGAAAGCAAAGAAGTTAGGTGGGGGATCAACTGCCCATAAAAGTCCGATTGGTTCAACTAATAATCAGTGGGGGATGAAGAAAACCCCCACTGATTAAAGTTTCACTTTATATAAATCATCCCCCAAGGAGGACAATGAAAATGAGAAAAAAAGTGAGAAAATCTTTTAAACAATTATTAATTGAAAATAAACAATCACTATTAAATAATAAAGAAAATATGAAAGAAATTGAGGAACGAATTGAGAAACGACATGTAGCATATCAAGTTGCTAGTAATTGAGTATAATAATTTTCCCTATGAAAAAAGCTTGTAGTTTAGAGACTATCCAAACTACAAGCTTTTTCTTTTGTATTACTTCCACCAAATCCAAGCCCAAAAGTAATTTCGTACATTTCGAGGAGTAATCCGTATGAAGCGTTCACCGTCAAAGAAGCAATTCAAATTTGGAAGTGTTTCATCTGGATTTTCTGGAACAAAGGTGACGATGTTTTCGTTACTTCTAATGGGTACTGTAATGGGTAGGTAGTGAAATTTGAAGCTGTACTATTTTAATCACAAGATAGATAGTTGCCATCCTAAAAAAGATTAGCACTATTAGCAGGGATGTTTAAAATAGCGATAGAACTATTTTGTGTATGGTTAATAATGTTGCATTAGCATGATTTTAATTATTATTGTACTTAATTCTTATAGGTATGTTGTCACCTCATATAGTCTTGGTCAAAATAGGATATGCGTGACAAATAAAGGGTAACATGTACAAGTTGAATTGGGAAGATGGATTTAAATGTCTAGATAAGGGGATGGAGTATGATTGAATTGGAATTTAGCGTGGAGCGTCTTAGGGAAGAACAAATAGGCGATATTGTAGCATTATCATCTTATATTGGTTGGGATTATAACAGGGAAGAAGTTGAAGCAATTTTTAACTCAGGTATTGTATACGGCGTATGGAATGAGAGAAAGGAACTTATTGCTAGCGCAGCAATAATATTATATGGGGAGGCGTTGGCATCTATCGGAATGGTAATTGTACATCCAGATTATAAGGGAAGAGGAATTGGAAAGATGATTACAAATTCATGCATGAATAGCGTATCAGCTCAAACTCCATTTATGCTTATTGCTACGGATGAAGGGAAACCTTTATATGAAAAATTAGGATTTAGGGCAGTAAGTTATGTTTCTAAATACATATGTAACTCATACAATGCGAATGATTATTGTGTAAGAAATGAAGATTATGTGATGAATTATGAAGAGGATGAGTTAGAAAAAATAATAAAAATAGATGAATATGCGTTTGGAACAAATAGAAAAGAGTTTTTAAAGAAAAGAATTATGCAAAGTGAACAGTGTATCGTTGTAAAGGACAAGGAACAAAATGTATTAGGTTACGGTTTAAGCATACAAACACCAGAAAATAAAATAATAGGACCGGTTGTTGCTAAAAATGATGAGATGGCAATGAGAATTGTACATGATTTAGCAAAAGGGCATAATGGTAAATTAAGAATTGATGTACTAGAAGGAAAGAAAGATTTCATGAAAGTATTAGAGATTACTGGTTTTAAAAAGGTGAATACACCACCAATTATGATGAAAAATAGCGGTCAATTATTAAAAAGGAATAATGAGTTATATAGCATTGCAGCACAAATTTTTGGGTGAAAAAGAATCCTTCTGAACGAAGGATTCTTTTTCGCTAATCACGATATTGATCATGAGTCGGCTGAAAGAGGTCTTCCTCGATATCCCTCACCATAGAAAAATGATCAACGTTATAATGCCCATGTAAAGTTTTATTGTGGTGACCAATAATTTGCTCTGCAGACAATACGTCAGAATCAGTTGTGGAATGACCGTTTTTAATTAATGTAACATCAAAGCCTTGTACAGTTGCTGTCCTTACAGCGGTATCAATACAATGCTCTGTTTTACATCCACCGATAACGATATGGTTAATCTTTTCTTCTTTTAAAAGTTCAAGTAAAGAAGTGCCATAGAATGCATTTGTGGCTGCTTTATTAATAAGGATTGCAGACTGAGGTACTTGGATTTTATTATGTACTTCAAAGCCTACGCCGCTACCAGAAGCAACATCGATATCTCTTACGAAAACAATAAGGGCATTGGAATCTATTGCTTTCTGCACGGCTGTATTTAATGTAGATAATAATTCGGTTTTACGAAAAACTTCACTTTCTTGTTCATTTCCATCCATTAATTCTTGCTGCGCATCGATAATTAATAGTGCTTGTTTCATCATGTCTCCCCTTTAATATGGAATAAGTTCCACGGTACATATTCCTTCATATTGTAAAGAAATCCTCCATTTATAAACGAAGTAGATGATTGATTTACAAAGTTGTCAAAGAAATTTCATTCTCATGGCGTATAAAAACATGTATGATAGGAAGTGGAGAATTTTTGAGTAGGTGGGAATAACATGCAAACAGTAGAAGATTATCTTTCATTCTTACATACGAAAGGATTTAAATTATCAGAGGAAGCACAAGGATTTATTATGTTCGGACAAGGATATACGGGTGCATCTGATGGCATTGTAAACGCAGCAATAGAAGCGACAATTAAGCATCAATTGCAGTTTGATGGCAGTTATTTTGTTGCGTTATTAGAACGATTGAAAGAAGAAGAGATTACAGATAAAAAAAGCGCTAAGGCTTTTATGCGGAAGTTACAAGCGTAACTTCACGCAGCCTGCGCTTCTTTTTTTGTTTTAGAAGGTAATTCAACAAAAACCATGCCTAGGAAAATACAGAGGCATCCGATAATAGCGGAAATAGAAAGTTGTTCGTTTGCAACGAGAACGCCTGTTAAGGCAGCGAAAACGGGCTCCATTGCGAAAATAATTGCTACTCTCGTTGGAGACGTATGTTTTTGTGCTGATGTTTGAATGAAAAAAGCAATGGATGTCGCGAACAGGGAAGTTAGAAATAGAGCAAATAAAAAGGAAGCATTCGTCCATAGTGCTACTGAAAATAATTTTTCCCAATCTTCAAACAAAAAGGCGCAAATAGAAGAAAACATACCGACAGCTAATACTTGCGATGTGCTTAACAATAAAGGTGATATTTTTTTAGAGAAGAAGCCGTTAACGAGAATATGAGCAGCGAAAGCAACTGCACAACCGAGAACGAGTATATCTCCAATGTTTAATTGAAAAGAATCACCTGCTGTTAATAAATATAAACCCGCTGTTGCTACAGCAATGCCAATTACGATAAAAATAGTAGCTTTTTGTTTTAAAAAGATAAAAGACAAGATTGGTACCATAACGATACTAAGCCCTGTTAAGAAACCAGCTTTTGAAGAAGTTGTATAAAGTAAGCCGAATGTTTGTAATACATAGCCAACGCATAAAAAGAATCCAACGGTTAATCCAGCGAGGCTACTCTGTTTTATATCTTGTTTTGAAGTTTTTTTTGAGAAAATCATTTGAACGAATAATAAAATGATTCCAGCGAATAAAAAGCGTATACCATTAAATGTAAATGGACCAACGAAAGACATAGCATTTTGAACGACGACAAATGTAGCTCCCCAAATAAAAGACACAAATAATAAAGCAAGAGGAGCAATCCAATCTTTTTTCACACTCATACCCCCGTTAATTTTGTAAGATAGCTTTTCTAGCTAATTCATCAGCAACTTTATTTTGACTACTTGGAATCCACTTAATAAAAAAGAGATCGAAACTTTTTATGTACTGCAGTGCTTCCTCTAATAGTGGTGCAAACATTTTATTTTTTGCGTATTCTTTTTCGACAGCTCGCTCAACAAGTTGCGAATCTGTACGAAAAGAGACAATGTTATAATTATGCTCCGTGCAATATTTTAATGCCGCAAGTAAAGCGTGGTATTCCGCTTCATGATTGGACATTGTCCCAAGGGGGAATGATAATTGTACAGCGGGTTGAACCCCTTTAATAAATACGCCTGCACCAGAAGGACCAGGATTTCCTTTTGATGCACCATCAATATATACTTCAATCAAAATGAGAAACCTCCAAATGATAAGATGATCCCCTACCTATATGTTTCATTGAAGTAGGGGATAGAGTAACTTAGCCGATTGTAATACTATAACGACATGTAAATGTTTCATGCGCTTGTAAAGATTGAATTCCTTTTTTTCCCTTGAAATCTTTTGCTGGATTTACTTCATCAGCAATTCCGTACCAAGGTTCAATACATAAGAAAGGTGCATTCTCGCCTGGTGTCCATACGCCGACAAATGGGAATCCGTCAAATTCTACTTTTACGAATTTATTATGTTTATGAGAACGGATGGAGATTTCATCTGTATTCATATTTTCAAAAATAAGTGCATCGTTTTTAAATAGGTCGTATGTAAGTGGCAACTCATTCGTACTTTCAGCAATTAGTTGCTTCTTATTTGAAAGGTAAGGTCCTTCTAATACGCTCGTTTCTAAACGCTCTGAACCATTAAAAGATAGATGGTAATCTGTAAATGACTCGCCCTCTAATAACGGGAAATTGAAACCAGGATGTGCTCCGATTGAGAAGAACATCTCTTTTGAAGCAGGGTTATTCACTTCGTATGTTACATGAACGGTTTGTCCGTCTAGTTCATAAGAAACGAGTAATTCGAATTCGTATGGGTATTTTTTTAATGTTTCTTCATTACTAGTTACAATGTAGGTGATTTTCGTTTCACTTTGTTCTTCTACAGAGAATGTAAGATCACGAGCAAAGCCGTGTTGTGTTAAAGAATAAGGTTTACCATCTACGTAGTATGTATTATCTACTAATCGGCCGACGATTGGGAATAAAATTGGTGCACGGCGTCCCCAATAAGTAGCATCACCTTGCCATAAGTATTCTGTATTGTCTTCTTTTAAGCGAACGCTTTGTAATTCTGCACCTTTGTCAGAGATGGTAACGATCACTTTTTCATTTTGAATTGTTGCAGTCATGAAGTAAAACCTCCTAAATCTTTCATATATTTCATTATACGTTGTCTAAAAGAAAAAGGGTAGTTCATGGTAGGAATCTATTGACGAAAGGGGGGCTACCGCGTAAAATATAATCTTGTTGCTAAAAAAACGAATAACGTGGTTCGAAACCATCCCACGTAAAAAAACTAAGGAGATTTTGTCATGAATATTAGAACTTTAGTCGGTAATGGTATTTTAGCGGCATTATATATTGCTGTTTCTATGCTTATTCAGCCATTTGGCTTTACGAATGTACAGTTTCGTATTTCAGAGATGTTTAATCATCTCGTTGTATTTAATAAGAAAGCAATTTACGGAATTGTATTAGGTGTATTTTTAACGAATCTCTTTTTCTCACCTATGATCGCTTACGATTTAGTATTTGGAGTAGGGCAATCTATTCTTGCATTAGTTGCAACGATTATTTCTATGCGATTTATTAAAGGTGTTTGGGCTCGTATGATTTTTAATACAGTTATTTTTACAATTACAATGTTTATGATTGCAATTGAACTTCATCTTGCATTTGATTTACCATTTATGTTGACTTGGTTAACATGTGCAATCGGTGAATTTGTTGTCATGGCGATTGGTATGCCTGTAATGTACTGGATTAATAAACGAGTACAATTTGAAAGATTTATGTAATAGATGAAAGAGCTATTCCTATAGGGATAGCTCTTTTTGTATGTAATCACATTGAATATAATGCTGTGACTATTGATAAAATATAATAAAATAAAGTGAGGCTTTCATTAGCTGGCTACATATAAGAAGTCTTACATAAGGGGAATCTAGTATGAAATATAAAATTCATTGGTTGTATAAAACAAAGCGCGGTTTGCAGACGGACTTAACGACAGATTATATGAACATAGAAGAAGTACTTCAATTTGCAGAGGATTTCGAGAAAACAGGAAGAGTAAAAGAACTATTATTTTATGATGAAATGGATGCAGAATGGTCATTAAAAGAAATGAAAAAACTGAGTAAGCAAGTGGAGGATGAGCCTCAAGAAATACTCGTTTATTTTGATGGTGGTTATGATGTGCAGACGAAAGAAGCTGGAGTAGGTATATGTGTGTACTATAAAAAAGGAAATAAAAACTACCGAATTCGCCGTAATGCATATATAGAAGGCATATATGATAATAATGAAGCGGAATATGCATCATTACTATATAGCATGAATATACTCGAGGAATTAGGGATTAAGTATGAAGCGGTCACGCTTCGCGGAGATTCTCAAGTTGTACTGCAGCAATTGGCTGGAGAATGGCCTTGTTATGATGAACATTTAAATCATTATTTAGATCAAATTGAGCAAAAGGCGAAGCAAATGAAATTAAAACTTGTATGTGAGCCTATATCAAGAAAACAAAATAAAGAAGCACATCAATTAGCTACGCAAGCATTAGAAGGAACAGTGATTGATAGTCATAAAGAAATAACCGAATAGAGAGGTGCAAGAGTGGATAAAAAGCAACTCATTACAGAGGTAAATGACTTATTAGAAACGTATTGTGAAGGATGTTTTTTGCGAGAACATAATCGAAAGACAAATAGTAAGTATTATGCTCATTCCTTTTGTATAAGACAATGTACAGTTGGAGAAACATTGAAAAAATATGGGGAACAGTTGTCATGAAAAAACATCCAGAGAAAACTCTCTGGATGTTTTTTAGTGCTTCGCTTCATTTAATTGATGCTCACACTCGCTTAATTTCTTTTCCTCATTTATTAAAAATGGCTCGTCTAAATCTGTTGCAACAGATTTCATAATTTCAAGCTGAGAGCGAGCTGCTTCTACAGCAGTAGTCGCATGCTCTAATGTATCTGGATCCATTGAAATTGTCGCTGATCCTACCATTTTTTGTGCTGTTTCTACACGGAATTTCACTTCTTCAAAATCATTTACTTCTGATCCCATTAATAATTCCTCCTTTGTATAGTGCGCATTTCACATAGTTTTTGCTCTGGAAAACGGAAATATACAAAGGAATAACAAAGGAGGTTACCAAGTAAGGTAACCTCCTGTCATATGTTGGATTAAAGTTTTACTACGTTAGCAGCTTGAGGTCCACGGTTTCCTTCAGTGATATCGAAAGATACTTCTTGACCTTCTTCTAAAGCTTTGTAGCCTTCGCCTTGAATAGCAGAGAAATGTACGAATACATCGTCAGCGCCTTCAATTTCGATAAATCCAAAACCTTTTTCGTTGTTAAACCATTTTACTTTTCCTTGCATGTTACAATTCCTCCTAGAAAACATTTACGTTTTTTCATTTAGTGAAATTCATTTGAAAAGATAATATAAACTAAAAATGCTATAATCTTGAATATTCTGCTAAATGATTAATTTAAATATACACGAATTGGGAGAATTTAGTCAAGTAAGCGATTTTATTTTTTTGTATTTTTAAATAATTTTTTAGCCAAATTTTTTAATAGGTATAGGACAGGCCGAGTATGTAATAGTCTTAATTGAACGCTATACATAATGAGGTGAAAGAATGAATGAGTCTTATTTATTAGATAATGAAGGAATGAGAACGAGAAACGACATACCGAATTGGGTTGCAAAGGAATTTCAAAATTTTTCGAGTGTTGTGCTAGAACCAACTTTTCCGTGCTATTTCGGCTTAACAGCTTTAAAAAAGAATGAACTTCGTTATTCATTTCTCTCTCATAATGATTGGAGTCATTTGCCACATACAATGTTATCTTTTTTAGAGTTAATGAAAGAGCGTCCAATTGTAAGAAGAGGATTTTTTCTTTTTGTAGAACCGGAATGTGAGGAGCAATCACTGGAATATTACCGTGATTACTTTTGGAAAGTACTACAATATTTACATGAAAACGATAAGGAAACATGGCCAAAGCAAATTCCTGAAGACCCAGATCATTACTTATGGGAATTTTCATTTGGCGGGGAACCGATATTCGCATTTGGAAACGCACCAGCCTATAAACAACGAAAAACTAGGCATTTAGGAAATTCTCTCGTTATTGGATTTCAGCCACGTACTATATTTGATGGATTAGAAGGAGATCGTCCTAAAGGAGCATATTCTAGGCAAACGGTCCGTGAGCGAGTTGAAAAGTGGGATCAGCTGCCGAAACATCCTAACATTAGTCATTATGGTGATCCGGATCATCGTGAATGGAAACAATACTTTATAGGAGACGATGTAGAACCGTTAAAAGGAAAATGTCCTTTTCTTCATAAGATAGAAAAGTAAGAGTCATCATCTGGATGGCTCTTTTGCATATTTTGGATAAAAAAGGGTATTTTAGTAGTAAATATTTTGAGGAAAGCTAGTCTATTTTTAATTATTACATCATTACTTAATAGTAAAGGAAGTAGAAAGGATAGAGTGATGTTTGGAGCAATTATACAACAAATTGTATTAGGTATTTCATTAGCTGCGCCAGTAGGTCCGATTAATATTGAAATGTTAAAACGAGGAATTGAACGAGGTTTTTGGCATGCGTGGGTTGTTGGAATTGGTGGAATGACAGCAGATATTTTGTTTATGCTTCTCATCTATTTCGGTTTATCTTCTCTGTTTATGTATACATATGTACAAGCTTTTATGTATTGCACAGGGTTTTTCTTATTATTTTATTTAGGATTTCAAAGTGTAAAACAAGGAATTTCTCAATCGAATATGGAATATAAAAAAGAAGAGGTAGGCGGCCTTAAACAATCGTTTATGGCAGGTTTTTTAATTGCGATATCCAATCCATTAAATCTTGTTTTTTGGTTTGGTATATATGGAAGTACACTTAGCTCATTGCTTACGAAGGTAACGAAACAAGAAGCCTTTTTGTACAGTCTTTGTATTATCGTTGGTATTATTTTATGGAATGTAAATATTGCTTTTTCTGTCCATTTTGGCAGAACATTATTAAAGCAAAAAGCACTTGGCTATATAACAGCCGGAGCAGGTATTATTTTAGTAGGATATTCTATCCATTTTGCATACAAAGCTTTACAGTTGTTCACATAAGATTGAAGGGGAGATTTTTATGTATCGAACCACTATTGACGGAAAAGAAATCATTATTACGTTAGCACCAAAAATCAGAAAAGAAATTACTGATAGAAATCCACTATATGAAGCGGTATTTCATAATGCAGCAAGATTACTACAAACAAAGCAACCAACGTTTGCTGTAAATCATGAAATATTTGGACTTATCATTGGAGAGGTACAAAGAGGAGAAGTAACAGTGTTTGCGGTAGAACATATTATTCCAAAGCAAAATATATTTGGACCGAACAATTTTTTCTCGACAATAGAGCAACAGGCAAATTTGTAAAGCGTATAGAATAAGATATAGAAAAGAAATAGTCGTAACGATATGTTGCGACTGTTTTTTTTGAAAAGGGGGAAGGAAGATGAAGAGGGTGGGGAAAGAGTTCTTTTTACAACATGATATCGTTATTATGTATAGTATTTTATTTGTTTTTATCATTATTTTAAAAATGCAATTTTTCACATGGATCGGTTTGTTAGCATGTTTGTTTGGGATTATTTTTTATACGCTAAACGAATATATGACACACCGTTTTTTATTTCATTTAAAACCACCTAAAAACGTATTTTTATTAAAAATGCTAAGAAGATTACATTATGACCATCACGTATATCCAGATGATTTAAAACTTTTATTTTTGCCTGTATGGTTTAGTATACCGAGCTTTACTATATATTTACTTATATCATACGTGATAACAAAAAGTGTTACCATTACACTTTCATTCGGAATCGGAATGATTATTATGCTTCTCGTTTATGAATGGAAACATTATATTGCACATAAGCCAATTCGTCCCGTCACCAAGTTTGGTAGGTGGCTAAAAAAACAGCACATATTACACCATTATAAAAATGAAAAGTTTTGGTTTGGTGTTTCAAATCCAGTATTCGATTTCATATTTGGAACACTTAAAGATGGAAAAGACGTTGAATTAAGCGAAACAGCTCGTAATTTAGAAAAAGAGAAAAAAACAGAAGTGGTGCGATAAGCACTACTTTTTTATTTTGTTTTAATGGGTATGAAAGCTTCACTGGCACGTAAATTTTATGTTGGAAAAGTATATTAAAAACTTAGGGGAAAATGCTGAAAAATGTCTATCGAAAAATCTTTGCAGGAATGTATGGATTGTCTAAAATGAAAATAGGTTTCTGAATATTTATAAAATTTAGTTTTTTTGGTATACAAGGGGGAATTGTACTTTCAGTAAGAGAGGGGATTAGAGAATGAAACGAGATGATACGTCAGCACGTAAGTTACAAAATGAGGTGAATTATACAGAGGTTGTTCAGTCAGAAGAATTTCAATTGTTATTAAATACGAAAAAGAAGTTCATCGTTCCAATGAGTATTTTCTTTTTAAGTTTTTTTATTGCGTTACCTATTTTAACATCGTATTCAAAGGTACTCAATACACCGGCATTTGGTGATGTTACGTGGGCGTGGATATTTGCTTTTGCACAATTTATTATGACGTGGTCATTATGTATGATTTACAGCAAAAAAGCTGAATCCTTTGATAAAATCTCACAAAACATTCTGCAAGAGATGCAAAAAGGGAGGGGCTGACTTTGAATACAACCGCTTTTGCACTATTTTTAATCATCGTACTTGGTACACTCGTCATAACTTATTTTGCATCGAAGAAAACGAAAAATGCGAGTGAATTTTATACAGCTGGAGGGGGATTAACTGGTTGGCAAAATGGTCTGGCCATTGCGGGAGATTATATGTCTGCTGCGTCTTTTCTTGGTATAGCGGGAGCGATCGCGTTAACTGGGTTTGATGGTTTCTTCTATAGTATCGGTTTCTTAGTTGCTTATTTAGTTGTACTATACTTAGTTGCAGAGCCGCTTAGAAACTTGGGGAAATACACATTAGCAGATATGATTGCGGCGCGTTTTGATGCGAAAAAAGTTCGCGGAGTTGCAGCGCTTAATACGATGACGATATCCATTTTTTATATGATTGCACAATTAGTTGGTGCGGGTGCACTTATTAAATTATTATTAGGAATCGAATATACAACATCTGTATTAATCGTTGGTACACTTATGACTGTGTATGTTATTTTTGGTGGTATGACTGCGACGAGCTGGGTACAAATCGTTAAGGCTGTATTACTTATGGCTGGTACATTTATTATTTCTGTAATCGTTTTCGCCAAATTTAATTTCAGTGTGACGGAAATGTTCGCGCAAATGAAAACAGCTACTCCGTTAAAAGAGTCGTTTTTAAATCCCGGTGTAAAGTATAAAGATGGTCTTGATACGCTATCTTTAAATTTAGGACTAGTTCTTGGTACAGCAGGGTTACCACATATTCTTGTCCGCTTTTTTACAGTACGTGATGCAAAAACGGCACGTCAATCTGTTGTATATGCGACATGGTTAATTGGCGCATTTTATATTATGACGATTTTCTTAGGATTTGGGGCAGCAGCGTTTGTAGGAAATGAGGCAATTATTAAAGCAAATCCAGCTGGTAATATGGCAGCACCTTTATTAGCTAAAGCATTGGGCGGAGATTTCTTATTTGCTTTCGTATCAGCAATTGCTTTTGCAACGATTTTAGCTGTAGTGGCAGGCCTTGTATTAACAGCAGCATCCGCATTCGCACATGATTTTTATAATGAAATTATCCGTAAGGGGAAATCAACGGAAAAAGAGCAAGTATCCATGGCTCGTTATGCGTCTATTGGAGTAGCTGTATTATCTATTATACTAGCGTTATTTGCTCAAACATTGAACGTAGCATTTTTAGTTTCGTTAGCATTTGCAGTTGCAGCGAGTGCAAACTTGCCAGTTATATTATTCACAATATATTGGAAGCGCTTCAATACAACAGGTGCCATCTCTGGTATGATTGCTGGTCTTGTATCAGCTATTGTTCTTGTAGCGTTAAGCCCAAATGTATGGAACCCTGTAGCTGGAAAAGCTATATTTGTTGGGGAAGCGATATTCCCATATACGACACCTGGAATTATTTCGATTCCGCTCGGATTTCTTGCAGCGTATTTAGGAACTGTTTTATCTAGTAAGAAAGAAGATGCAGCGAAATTTGATGAAATTCTCGTGAAATCTAATACTGGGCATGGTATTAGTGACGCGTCTTCGCATTAAAAAAGAGGAGCTTTTCGATAGATAAGAAAAGCTCCTTTTTCTTTTGTCATTTTCTTGTAAATAATACTGCTTTGTAAGTAGGATTTGTCTTAATTTTGTGGAATGAAAATAAGCAGGGAGAAATTTAAATCATCATGGTACCAGCGCAGCTTTTGTGAAAAATAAGTTGTTATGGAAGGTGGAAGAAATGATGAAAACGAAACAGACTGATGAATTATTAGCAAAAGATGAGCAATATGTTTGGCACGGAATGCGTCCCTTTAGTCCAAATAGTACAATGGTAGGGGCAAAAGCAGAAGGGTGCTGGGTTGAAGATATACAAGGAAAAAGATATTTAGATGGTATGAGTGGTCTTTGGTGTGTGAATAGTGGATATGGCAGAAAAGAGCTTGCAGAGGCGGCCTATAAGCAATTACAAACATTATCATACTTTCCGATGTCACAATCACATGAACCGGCTATAAAGCTTGCAGAAAAATTAAATGAATGGCTTGGAGGAGAGTATGTTATTTTCTTCTCTAATAGTGGTTCGGAAGCGAACGAAACAGCTTTTAAAATAGCGAGACAATACTATGCGCAAAAAGGTGAACCACATCGTTATAAATTTATGTCACGTTACCGCGGCTATCATGGGAATACAATGGCAACGATGGCAGCGACGGGACAAGCACAGCGTAGATATCAATATGAGCCATTTGCTTCAGGATTTTTACATGTAACGCCGCCAGATTGTTATCGTATGCCTGGAATAGAAAGAGAGAACATTTATGATGTAGAATGTGTAAAAGAAGTAGATCGGGTCATGACATGGGAACTAAGTGAAACGATTGCAGCTTTTATTATGGAACCAATTATTACAGGCGGAGGCATTTTAATGCCGCCACAAGACTATATGAAAGCTGTTCATGAAACGTGTCAAAAACACGGTGCCCTGCTTATTAGCGATGAAGTGATTTGCGGTTTTGGACGTACAGGAAAGGCATTTGGATTTATGAATTATGATGTGAAGCCTGATATTATTACAATGGCAAAAGGCATTACGAGTGCATATTTACCATTATCAGCAACAGCTGTGAAAAAAGAAATATATGAAGCATTTAAAGGAAAGGGAGAATATGAATTCTTCCGTCATATTAATACATTTGGTGGAAATCCTGCAGCTTGTGCACTAGCACTTAAAAACTTAGAAATTATGGAAAATGAAAATTTAATTGAGCGATCTGCGCAAATGGGTTCTCTTTTATTAGAGCAATTAAAAGAAGAAATTGGGGAGCATCCACTTGTTGGAGATATTAGAGGAAAAGGTCTACTAGTGGGAATTGAACTAGTAAACGATAAAGAGACGAAAGAGCCAATTGATAACGACAAAATTGCAAGTGTTGTAAATGCTTGCAAAGAAAAAGGGTTAATTATAGGTAGAAACGGTATGACAACAGCAGGATATAATAACGTCTTAACATTAGCGCCACCACTTGTTATTTCAAGTGAAGAAATTGCCTTTGTTGTTGGAACGTTGAAGACAGCGATGGAACGCATTTAATGAATCGAGCGAGCTGTGATTACAGCTCGCTTTTGTTTATCCCACTTAATGGGCAGTAAGACCCCCACCTCAAAATGCAGCGAAAGCAAAGGAGTTAGGTGGGGGTCGGGCTGCCCATTAAAGTCCGATTGGTGAGGGCTGATTAAAGTTTCACTTTATTAGGTGAAATATGATACGTTTTCAAAGGGAGGGAAATTATTATGAAGAAATATGATCCTAGTCAACATTATCACATCGGATATTATGAAGATGGATATGATTTAGAAGTGACAGCGTACAAAAGAATACATGAACCAGTTTGGGATGCTTATATTCCACACTATGAGGTAGACGATTTTTATAAGAAAGTGGAGGAAATGAAGCTAGGTGAATATGTAGATGATTATGGCATTATGGTGTATTCATTTCGTAATGATATTGATGATGATGAAGCGCGAATTATTTTTGAAAAATGGTTAAAAACGAACGGGATTGTTTAAAGATAAAACGAAAAAGAAGCCTACTATCTTATAAGATAGTAAGCTTCTTTTTTATTAAACTTATTTACTTGCTTTCATTGCTTTATCTTTTGCACCAAAAGTGTATTTTAACATTGGTGGTGTAATCATTGTAGTTAAAATAACGACAATAACGATAGCTGTAAAGTAATCTTGTGCTAGTAGACCTGAAGAAAGTCCTGTTCCTGCGATGATAAGTGCAACTTCACCACGAGAAACCATTCCAGAACCGATAATTGCAGAAGACTTAGCGTCAAATCCAGTCATTCGTGCACCTAAGCCACAACCGATTAGTTTCGTTAATACAGCGATTACTGTTAATGCTAGGATGAACCAAATTTGATCGCCAATACCGTCAAATGTAATATTCATACCGATACTTACGAAGAATACTGGAACGAACATAGCGTAAGCGATTGGCTCTACTTTCTTTTCTACTTCATGTTTGTAGTTCGTTTGAGAAATAGCGATACCAGCTGCGAAAGCACCGATAATACCAGCAATTCCTAATAGTTCGCCGAAATATGCGAATGAGAAACAGATGATAAGAGCCGCGCTCACGATAGACTCAGATACGCGTAGTGGTGATAACCAGCGCATAATCGCAGGAACACCTTTCCATCCGATTAAAATAATAGAAGCGAAGAATACAACTTTCTTCAAGATAATCATTGTTAAGTTAACATCGTCTGTACCTAGGAAACTCATTGCAAATGCTAATAAAATAACGACAAGAATGTCATCAAATACAGCTGCGCCCAGCATAGTTGTACTTTCACGTGTTTTCATCTTTCCTAAATCGCGAAGTGTTTGTACGGAAATACTAACACTTGTCGCACATAGAAGTAATCCTAAAAATACAGCATTTCCTTGTTCCATTCCCATAACAAGACCAGAAACGTAACCACCTACGAATGGAAGAATGATACCTCCAAGTGCAACAGCTAAAGAAGAATTACGATTTGCGTTTAATTCCTCTAAGTCTGTTTCAAGTCCTGCCATAAACATTAAAAGAATAACACCAACATTACTTAATTGTGTTAGAAGCTCTGAATTTTCAATCCAACCTAATACAGCTGGACCGATAACGATACCGACAATTAATTTACCTAGTACAGAAGGTTGACCTAATCTAACACTAAGATCACCAGCAAGCTTTGTACTTAATAAAATAAGTGCAATTTGAAAGAAAAATTCGAATTCCATCGGATCCTCTCCTTATCATTTTTATTTTTATCATACGATTTCTCGGAATTTGCCTAATGAAAATATGTAAAACCCATTAAACAAAGGGTCTGATTACGAGTTCTTTTGAACTTGTAATTTGAACCTGTAATTAATATATAATAGATTTTACAAAAAATCAATGAAAAAATGGGGGCTTTTTTAGAGAGAGACTGTGTAATTGGGGATATACATATAAGAGTAGCGTGTGAATTTATATATGTATGAAATAGTATGAAGTCCTTTTTCATTACAAATAATAAAGCCTAAATACGATTTCACGAGTTATAAATGTGAAAGGGAGGGTTTATAGTTTGAAGTCATTAAAAAACAACGTGTCTATCGTTGCTTTAGGTGGAGTAAATGAAATAGGGAAAAATATGTATGTTATTCAATTTGAAAATGATATTGTCGTTATTGATTGTGGATCAAAATTTCCAGATGAAAGTTTATTAGGAATTGATTTAATCATTCCAGATGTCACCTACTTACAAGAAAATAAAGAAAAAATTCGCGGATTAGTCGTGACGCATGGACATGAAGACCATATTGGCGGAATACCATATTTTTTAAAACAACTAAACGTACCAATCTATGCTACGAAGTTAACGTTAGGTTTAATTGAAATTAAATTAAAGGAGCATAACCTTCAAGATAATACAGAATTAATCGTGATTCATTCAGAATCAGAAATTGATTTTGGTGCTATTAAGACAACTTTTTTTAAAACGAATCATAGTATTCCAGATTGCCTCGGTATTGTTTTTCATACACCAGAAGGTACTATAGTACATACAGGTGATTTTAAATTTGATTTAACACCAGTTAATAATCAACATCCTGATATTCATAAAATGGCTAAAATAGGTAGTGAAGGTGTATTAGCTTTACTATCTGAAAGTACAAATGCAGAACGACCTGGATTTACCCCATCAGAAAGGTCGGTAGGGGAACGGATAGAGGAAATATTTATGAAAGCAAATAGGAAAGTGATTATTTCTACTTTTGCTTCTAATGTGAATCGTGTTCAGCAAATAGTTGAAGCTTGTATAAAAACAAATCGAAAACTGGCTTTGCTCGGGAGAAGTATGGTAAATGTAGTAGAAGTTGCTCTAGAGAAAGGGTATCTAAATATTCCAGATGGTATGCTAATTGAAGCAAATGAGGTAAATAATGTAGATCCAAAGCAGGTCGCAATACTTTGTACAGGAAGTCAAGGAGAACCAATGGCAGCTTTAGCGCGTTTAGCTAGTGGAAACTATAGGCAAGTAGATGTTTTACCAGAAGATACAGTTATTATAGCTGCGACTCCTATTCCAGGAAATGAACGTAATGTTTCGCGAATTATCGATAACTTATTTGCATTAGGGGCAAGAGTGATTTACGGATCAGGCAGTTCTACTGGAGTCCATGTATCTGGCCATGCATATCAAGAAGAATTAAAGTTAATGCTCACATTAATGAAGCCAAAATATTTTATCCCCATTCATGGAGAGTTTAGAATGCTACATCACCATAGCTTACTAGCGGAATCAATTGGTGTTGAAAAAGAAAATATCTTTATCGTTCGTAATGGAGATGTTGTAGATATAAGTAATCAAGTGGCAATTCAATCGAGAAAAATACAAGCAGGAAATATATATGTAGATGGATTAGGAATTGGTGATGTTGGAAATGCATTATTACGTGATCGAAAACAACTTTCAGAAGATGGAATGCTCGTTATAGTTATTACTTTTAATAAAGTGGATGGAGAAATAATTTCAGGTCCTGATATTATTTCTCGTGGATTCGTCTATGTTCGTGATTCAGAAGAATTTTTGAAGGAATTAAATAAATTAGCTGTTATTACGATTAATAATGTAAAGAAAGAGAAAGTGAATAGCTGGGGTATTTTGAAAAGAGAAGTAAGAGAAGCTTTAGGGAAGTATATATATACGAGTACGAAAAGAAAACCGATGATTCTTCCTATAATTATAGAGGTGTAATAATGAATAAAAAGAATTCTCTTAAGGGAATTCTTTTTTGTTTTGAAGATAGAATGAACATATAATGAAATAAATAGAAATGGAAGGGAATAAAAGATGTTATTAAACAAACGCTTTACAATTGGAGAAATGGCAAAAATGCATAATATAGCGGAATCTACTTTACGTTATTATGATGAAAAAGGAATTTTTCATCCGTCCATTGTGGACCCACAAACAAATTATCGCTATTACACAATCGATCAATTTTCACTATTAGATACGATTAAGTTTTTACGCCAATTAAATATTCCATTAAAGGAAATTAAGAAATATATTGATGAAAGAAATCCAGCATACGCACTCAATTTGTTGGAAAAACAACAAGAAATGATGTTGAAAAAACAAAGAGAAATTGAGTATGCTTTGGCGAAAATGGAGCATAGAATTCATTTGATTAAGGAAGCAACAAAAGCAAAAGCTAAACAAATGGTAATAAAAGAGATCCCGCGGCGAAAAATAACAGCCATTGCGGTTGCTCCGAATACGACGGATGATATGTTTGAGTACTACATCCATTCGTTGCAAAAAAATATGAGGCAAATGGATGATAGTTTATTTTCTGGAGATATTGGTGTAACAGTTGCGAAAAAAGGATTCATGCAAAATGAGTTTCAAGCGTATAGTAGCGTGTTTATTCTTTTGGATTATATGCCGTATGAAGTGCATAATTCAGATGAGATTAAGGAAGGTTTATATGCTTGTTCTTATCATCATGGACCGTATGAAGAAACAGATGCAACGTATAAGGAATTACTTGCATACATTGATCAAGAAGGATATGAAGTAAGTGGAGATGCGATTGAGATTGGATTAATCGATTGGTCTGTAACAGAAAATCCAGAGGAGCAAGTAACAGAAATTCAAATTCCTATCATGAAAAAATAAAACAATAAGCTGTGGCACTCGTATCATTACAAATGGGTATTAAATACGATAATTCAGTTACCTATTTTTTAAATTCTCTATTGACCTTCAAGTTACTTGAAGGTTTAAACTAAGAAAAGAGAGTTAAAAAAAGGAGCATAATAGTATGGAAGCAACAGAAAAATTAAGAGAAAAACCGATAAAAAGTTTATTTATTTCTTATTTAATACCAGCTGTTCTAGGAATGGTATTAATGTCGGTTAATATTGTAATTGATGCGGTAATGATTAGTCGGGGAGTTGGAGCAAATGGATTGGCAGGAGTAAACGTGGCTATTCCAGCGTTTTCAATTTTCTTCTCTATTTCATTATGGATTGGAATGGGCGGGGCAACGTTATATTCCATTGCATTAGGTGAAAATAAAATTGAAAGAGCAAGGTCTATTTTTACTCAATCCATGACGGTAGCAGTCATTATTGTAGGCGTTTTAGCGGCCATTTGCTTATGGAGAATAGAAGATTTAGCATACGTATTCGGTGCGAATGAAGTAATTTTACCGTATGCGTTAGACTATTTACACGTATTATTAACATTTGGAATGATATACGTTTTAGAAAATATTTTAAGTACATTTATACGAAATGATGGAAATCCTAATTTAGCAATGGCAGGTTTAGTTGTAACAGCTGTATTAAATATAGTGTTTGACTATATCTTTATTTTCATCTTTAAATGGGGCGTAACAGGAGCTGCTTCAGCAACTATTCTTTCAGCAGCGATTGGTTTCCTTGTATTATTAACGCATTTCTTTAGAAAAAGTAGTATTTTAAAATGGACGAAATTCCATTTTGAATGGGATACAGTAAAACAAATTATGATAATTGGTTTCCCGAGCTTTACAGCAGAAAGTACAGTAGCGATTGTAACGATTGGTTTTAATATTGCATTCGTTCAATATGCAGGAGAAGTAGGAGTCGCTTCTTATGCGATGGTGAATAGTATTCATGCAATGACATTGCTATTATTCTTTGGTGTAGGTGCAGCATTACAACCGATTGCTAGTTTCCATTATGGTGCAAATTTAGCAGAGAGACTTCGTGAAGGATTGCAGTTTGCAGTGAAAATTGCAGTTGTACTTGGAGGCGTTGCAATAATTGTCGGATTATTCTTCGGGAAATATATTATTGGTCTATTTGATGTCCAATCTCCAGAGTTATTGGAGTTAACATTAACAGGTATGAGCTTGTTCTTTATCCAATATGTATTTTTAGGCTATAACATTGTGTATGGAGAGTACTTCCAATCAGTGCGACAAACGACAAAATCAGTACTTATTATAATGAGCCGAGGGCTGCTATTTATTATTCCGTTATTATGGATTATGCCGAAATTATTTGGGATAAACGGAATTTGGCTCGTTATGCCAGTAGCGGAAGTATTGACAGCGATTATCGTATTTACGATGAATCGTATGAAACATCCTGTGCCATTAAACATGGCAGGCGAGAAAGAAGCAATATGATGAAGAAAATCCCCTTGAGCAAGTAAGGGGATTTTTTATTCTTTTAAACTAATAGCAAAAGATCCATCCGTTTCTTGAACAGACGCAAAGGCAACGTTTTTAATATTTGTGATGCCTTTTTCTTTTAATTCTTTATATAACCACTTTTCGTCCTTATGAATTAACTTTAAGTTATCGTATTGAATTTGTGAATCAACGATAAGGGCAATTGGTAATCCAGCATACTTAACATCTATGTTCAAATCTTTCGGAGTTAATGGGACAAGTTCACGCTTTGGTAAAATGCTAATGGCTCCATTCGCTTCTAAAATAGCGTATTCAATTTCATGAACACTTGGATATCCTGCGACACGAAGGTTAGAAAGTAATTCAGCAATGGGATACCTACTTTTTTGTAAGTTCTCAAAAATAATATCACCATGTTTAATTAAAATAATCGGGTGTCCGAGAATGAAACGATTTAGTTTGTTGAATAGGCTTAATTTTGTAAGGATTAAATGCAAACATGTAATAACGACCATACCGAGAAAAGCTTGCAAAGCACCAGAGACTGGTATGGCCTGAAAAGCTAAATAAGATAAAAAGATAATAGCACCAAAATCATGAGGAGTTAGTTGTGCTAAAGCTGATTTACCGAGCATCTTAAGTGATAGTAAAAATAAGATAAAAAAGAACGATACGTTACATAAAAAGAGAAGCAATAGAGACACTCCTTCGTGCAAAGTTGTACTTACTGTTCCCGAAAGAAATATAAATATTACTTTCTAGAGGATAAATTAGGTTGAATTGGAATTTGTCTGTATACAAACAAATAAATGGATATTATCATGAAAGAAGCAAAGAACATAGGAGTATAGAGATATGAGAAAGAAAAAAATAATGAAGTATATGATAGGAATGATAATGGTTTGCGCCGTTTATGTGGGATTTTTACAATATAACATTTATAAGCATGGGCAAATGAATGCCACCTATGAAGCTGATTATATCATTGTATTAGGCTCGAAAGTAAACGGAACGAAACCATCGTACTCATTGCAATATCGTATTGATAAAGCAGCTGAGTATTTGAAAGCACATGAGAAAGCAATTGCTATTGTGTCTGGAGGAAAAGGAAAAGGGGAAGATATTTCAGAAGCATTAGCAATGAAAAATGAATTAATAAAACTAAAAATTGCAGAAGACCGCATTATAATGGAAGATAAGTCAACGAGTACAGATGAAAATATTAAATTCTCAAAACCTTTAATTCCGGACAATATGAAAAAAGGACTGATCGTAACAAATGACTTCCATATGTTTAGAGCGAAAAAAATAGCAGCTAAGCAAGGTTTACAATTAGAAGGTCTTCCGGCCGAAACACCAAAGCGAATTGTCATTCCATCGAATATACGTGAATATTTAGCCATTACGCAATATTGGTTTATGAATCGAATATAGTGGACGTGGTCCCGCCTAGCATTCTAGGCGGGATTTTTTGAGGGGAATCTTACAAATATGTCATCTTAATGAAAGGTAAAGCGATAGTTTCTAGAATGGATTCCTGACATAATGAAGATAACAAAAACTATTTAGAGGTGAATCGGATGAAAGGAAATAATATATTATCTTCACTATGTTACTTTAGTATCTTTTTTGCACCATTTTTACTACCAATTATCGTGTACTTCGTTGCAGAGGATGAAGTGAAATATCACGCGAAAAAAGCATTTTGGTCACATATTTTCCCGTATGCAATTTTATTCGGAGGGGTAGCGATATCAGGAATATACGGTTTAGGATTCAATCAATCTGACGGTGCTGGAATTGGGATCATGATCACATATGCAGTGTTCATTCTTGTAGGGATTTATTACTTCATTTGGAATATTGTAAAAGGTGTTAAAGTGTTGAAAACAGCGCAATAAGATAAGGAATAATTTGGAGTTAATTTGTCGTTATTTGTCGGTAAGTCGATATCCTTTGTCGAATCGACGATATATTTGAAAAATCGTCGATATAGTGCAAGGAATCGTTGATATATTGAAAAAATCGTCGATATAATTTCATTTACCGTATTAATAGATCTTTTAAAAGGAGCAATTCAAAAAGAATTGCTCTTTTTGTGCTTATAAGTTGTGAATATTGGAAAAGATATGTTAATTTTTCATTAGGAAGAGAAAAAAGGAGTGATTTTCATGAATGAGATGATACATAAAATGGAGCAACACGTTTCAGTTCGTAAATATAAAGAAGAATCCATTCCGAAAGATGTAGTAGAAAGAATGGTGCAAGCTGCGCAGCATGCTGCTTCCTCGCATTTTGTACAAGCTTACTCTGTTATATATGTAACCGATCAAGACTTAAAGGCGAAACTAGCAGAGTTATCCGGAAATCGTCATGTGAAGGACTGCGCAGCATTCTTTGTTTGTTGTGCAGATTTAAAACGACTTGAAATGGCATGTGAAAAACATGGTACAGAGATAAAGCATGAAGGAGTAGAAGACTTTATCGTAGCAACGGTAGATGCTTCACTCTTTGCGCAAAACTTGGCGTTAGCAGCAGAATCGTTAGGATACGGTATTTGTTATATTGGTGGTATTCGTAATAATCCGGGAGAAGTGAGCGAATTGCTTCATTTACCAGATAAAGTATATCCTGTATTCGGAATGACAGTCGGTGTATCAGATGAAGATCATGGAGTAAAACCACGCTTACCAGTAGCAGCAATCCTTCATGAAAATGGATATGATGAAAAGAAATATGATGAATTACTAAACGAATACGATGAAACGATGAGCGCGTATTATAAAGAAAGATCATCAAATAAGAAAAACGCAACATGGACGGAATCGATGAGTTCGTTTATGTCTAAAGAAAAAAGAATGCATATGAAAGAGTTTTTAAGTGAAAAAGGATTTAATAAGAAATGAGTAAAAAGGCAGACCTACAGCGAAGGAGAACTTGCAATATTTTAAAAATGTAACAGAGCTTTGTGATGAAACGTTAGTTTAAGTGAATAGTTTGATTGCTAATGCCTAAGTTCAGAATGTAGATATCACTTTCTGAACTTAGGTATTTTATTTGTTATCATATACATAAAAATTAAAAAATTTTTACAAAAGTGATAGAAAATGAGAATGAAATGCCAATAGTAAGTAAAGGCAGCTGCTAAAGGGGAATTGAGGAAGGAAGATGTTTATGATTTTCGATTCTGAAGTGGATTTAATTACAGCTATGAAAAAACGTGATCAAGATGCTTTGAAAGAAGTAATTGATCAATATGGAAAATTAATTTTATACATTATTCATAAATCATTAAGTAGCCCTATGGAGAAACAATATGTGGATGATTGTTATAACGATGTATTTACTGTCATTTGGTTTCATATCGAACAATTTGATATGGAAAAGGGAAACTTCAAATCTTGGATGATTGGTATTACTAAATTAAAGACATTGGAATATAAAAAGAAAGTATATAAAGAGAATAAAGTCGATAAAGACGTAGAGATAGATACAGGTGTCCATGATAGGTATGAAATAGAACAAGAAGAAGAGATTATGGAAATAGTCCAAGATTTAAACAAGAAGGATCGATATATCTTTTTAAAGAGGTACATTGATGGATATTCCATTGACGATATTGCAAAAGAATTAAAAGTAACGGCGGATTATATATACAATCGAATTTCTCGTGGGAAGAAAAAAATTCAAAAACTATGGAAAGGGAGTGTGTAATATGGATAAAAGATTATTATCTATGTTAAATGAGCTCCAATATTCAGATGAAGAAATTGCACGTTTAGAGAAAGAAGCGGATGAGACTATCAATATAGATAAGTATTATGTGAAAAACGGAGAATTATTGAAGAAATTAACGGTGCAAATGTTGGAAGAATCAGTTCGGAAAGATTTACAAGAAGGAGAAGAAATCGAATGCGAAATATTAGTAGAAGAGGGGAGTCTTGTAAATTCTAAAGTTATACCGAATATATTAACGGCAGGTGCTGCTTTTTATTATTACATTGTTTTAACAAATACAAGATTACGAATTAAATCGTTAGATTGTTATTTCAAAGAAATAAATGAGTACAATGTGCTAATTAGTTCAATTCAAGCAGTTTCGAGACATAAAAAAATGAAGAATGTATATGGAATTACTATAGATAATAACTATATACAATTAGGAAGTACCGAGCATGAGCAAGAATTGAAAACGGTAATTGAGAAGCTAAAACAACGAGGGGTGAAAGAAGAGAGATATAAAGAGTTTGAAAAAAGTTGGCTGATTTTTTTCAATGTGTTTGTAATAGCGATAGGTGGGCTTCTAGTTTTAAAATATTTAATTTGAAAATAAAAAGCGGCATAATAGCCGCTTTTTATTGTTATCACGTTCAAAAATATTGAAAACTTATCCGTTATGACACAAACTAAAGCAACTTCTATAACGAATGCAAACTTTCAATAAGAAGATACATGCCCGTGCAACTTAAAAGGATGTACGTAAATATTTTAAAAATCCGTTGATTAAGCCATTTGAAAATAATTTGACCTATATACAAACCTAGAAATACGATTGGAATAGCGTAAAAACTTGATTCCCAAATTGTTTTGTTTGTGCCAGTAAAGAGTATTTGCGTTAGTAGACTAATGAAATATATAAATAGATAAAAAGCTAAAGTAGTTGCTCTCAGCTTCTCTTTTTTTGTATCAGTTCCTGTAAAGTACAGTAACAGAGGTGGTCCCGGCATACCGATACTTGTCGTTAAAAGACCGGATAATCCTCCCGCTAAGAAATCTCTAGATTTTGTTGATTGAATCTTAAAGTTACAGATTAGCATCAACGTTAATAGTAAGAGCAAGATGCTAATTGCTAATTTAAACGTATTGATGTTAATGGAAACGAAAATGAAAATACCAAAAGGAACACCAACTATACTGCCGACAATTAATCTTTTCAGTAGAATACAATCAATGTCCATTCTTATTTTCCAAATGAGTGATATAGAAATAATGAATGATAAAATGATATTTATTTGTATAGCTTCTTGTGGTAGAAATAACATGAGTAAGAAAGGTGTTGCCATAATAGAAAAGCCAAAACCGGTACTCGTTTGTAAAATAGAAGCTACTAATATAATACAAATGAACATGAATATAGTATTCAAAAAAGCCCCCCTACATAATCAAATTTCATTAATATTTTAACATAAAGTAAAACTTTAATCAGTGAGGGCTTACTACCTAGCAAATCGCCGCTTGTTATGTTGCGGTTAATATTCCAATGATGATCCTGTAGCCTTAAAATATTTTTCACGTGAAGGAGTCATTACTCGGATTGCTAATAAACAGGAAAGGAAAAGGATGAGTAACGAGCTACTTATTACAGTCATTTGAACGGAAAGAAATTGTGCGGATGCTCCAATTGCTAAAATGAAAAAGATTTGGATAAAACTTTTTATGGAATCAAATACGCTATCGATACGTCCTATCATATGAACCGGAATGTTATTTTGATAAAATGTAAAAAAGCCAGTACCAGCAAATGATGAAGAAATGCCAAGTAAAATAAAACCGCCTGCCGCGACGATAAATGAATTTGAAAAGGCGAAAATTACATAGCCTATTGCTGTGAAAATTGTCCCTAATCCGATACAATATTGAATTGGTAAACGTTTGGCAAAAAGAGAGACAAGAAATGAACCGGAAACGTAAGCAGCGCCAGTTATACTAACAAGCATACTGTATTCTATATCGGTTAAAAACAGTACTTGTCTTGTAAAAACAACTTCTTGTGAATCAAGTGCCATAGCGACAAGCATAGTCGCTTGAAATAAAACGAATATGAGAATAATGTACGTTTCAGTTCGAGCGAATGAAAAAACTTGTTTCCAATCACTTCGTAATGTTTGTACGAAAGTATTTGCAACTTCTTCGCTTTGTTTTGTTTGTAACGTAATATTAGGTAAGAAATAAATGAGAATAGTAGAAAGTAGAAAGGAAAGTGAGTTGCAGTAAATTACAAAGGATGCTGAGTGCGTGGTGAGAAGTATTCCAGCAAGAGCTGGACCGATAATAAAAGCCCCGCTTGTACAAAAGCTACTCCAAGCGTTGAATTGAGCGCGTTCTTCAGCAGGTATAAGCATTGTTTTATAAGAAAATGAAGCTGGATCGAAAAATGATGTAGCGATACGAGTTAAAAAGATAAAAATATAAATGGCCCAAATAGAATCAAATAGTGGAACGCAGCCAATGAGAATTGCTCGAATTATATCTGTGATGAGCATAATGGACCGTTTGTTTAATCGATCTACTATGCTACCAGACCAAATTTTTGTAACAACGGTCGCAATTGGACCGACAATCCATAATCCTGCTACAGCAGCAGGGGAGTTTGTGCTATGTAACACCATTACGTTTAGGGCGATGAGATACATAAAATCACCTAAACGAGAAATTCCTGTTCCCGACAATAATAATAATTTATTTTTCATGAACAAATGGCCCTTTCTTTCATTGTTTTTTTAGCCTGCAGGAAATAGCGTATTCCTCTTCAGAGTTTGATTGACGAGCGGTTTTGTTTTCCCATCGTAATAAAACTTGTGTAACTTCCCAAGTAAGCTGTTGTAATTCCTCTGGAGTTAAAAATAAATGAGATACAATATGACTGCCTGTATTCGTTCCTTCTGTGCCGCTTTCTTCAATATAGAAATGAGCGGATTTTGCCTTGTAATATTTTTCAATAATTCCTCGTTTTTCTTTCGTGTCTACTAATTCAAGTAACCCTCCATCGTACAAAATTTGAACGTGATAATGTACGCTACCAGCAGATTTATTTAGTTTAGTAGCTACTTGCTTTGCAGTGAGTGCTTCGTCTTTTAAAAGGTGAAGAATTTGAATACGTGTTGCATTGGAAATAAGTTTCTGCTGCTCAGCTGAAATAGTAAGCCTATCTTCAAACATTATAATATCCCCTTTCTTATAATCTAAATTTATTGTACATTCTAAAAAATTAGAACGTAAGAAAAATAAATCGCCTTTTTCCTCTGTTTTTCGACATAAATAAAAATAGCATGTACATAAACATGCTATTAAGTAATAGTAGATTCTTCATTAAGTTTCCCGCGATAAAACAGGTAAAGCCATATAAAACTTACAAATATACAGCATGTAGCTAGAAAACTACCAATTATTTGAGGAGAAAGGATTTCTAATAGCCATCCTGTAATGAACATAGAGAACTGTATAAGTGAACCGTAAATTGAGTAATGAAAGGAAAAAACTTTACCAATCATACTTTCGTGCGTGTAAGTTTGAAGTAATGTCGTATCAAGTGGAACGATGATTCCTCCTGCTATGCGCATACAGAGCAATGTAATGATACCGAAAATAAGTTGATCGGATAGAATGAATCCAAGAAAGAAAATGCCTTGTAGGAAATAGGCCCAACCAAATGCTTTTTTCATTTTTTCTTTATTGCTGGATATGTAAAGAGTAACGAGAAGGCTTCCTATCATAAGCCCAGCCCCTTGAACCGTATATAAAATCCCAATGTTCGTGTGGAAAATTTTTTCGGCATAGATTGTTAGAAGTAGCTGATAAGCGCCGCCAATTATGCCCCATGAAATGCCGACAAGAATTAATGTTAAAATGATTTTTGTTTGTAATATGTATGTATAACCATCTTTTATATCAGTAAAAAATGCTTTTTTCTTATTAAAATTAATATGAGCAGGGATACTCATACTATAAATAAAATAGGCTGAAACAAAGTAGGAAAGGCTATTTACTAAAAAAGCGAACTCAATATGTAAAGATTGTGCGATAATCCCGCCTAAAGAAGCTCCCATAATAGACATAAAACCATTCAATGTACTAGAAAGAGAATTAGCAGTTACGAAATGATTTTGATGTACGATGTTTTTTAAGGTTGCTTGTTTAGCCGGCTCAAATAAACAAGAAAGTACGGATAAACATATATTAGAAATGAAAATAATCTCAATTTTATATAGTGCGAATAAGTAAGTGAGGACGATTATGCCTCGTAAAATATCGGTAAAAATCATAATATTCTTTTTAGAAAAACGATCTACAACTCCGCCTATGAAAGGACTAAGCAGAAGCTGAGGTAAACCTTTACTTATAAAGGTGAGTGCGATCATAAATGGAGATTCCGTTATGCTATAGACGAACGTTAATAAAGCTACAGTATGAAACCAATCTCCAAGCACACTTAATGTTTGCCCATAAAATAGTTTTTTGAAGTTATTATTTGTTTTAAGAAGCGCGGAATAAGAAACTGACATAAAAAGATTAATCCTTATGTAATGATGATGCTTGAACTTGTTTTTTCCACTCACTTAAATACACTTTCTCCTCTGTAGGGAGTCCAACAGGTAATTGTGCAATCAATTCTAAACTATTTCCGTCAGGATCGTTAAAGTATACGGCGGCATGCGCTAACTCTGGAAAAACAATTGGTTCAATTGGCTCCATTCCAAAATCTTTTCGTGCTGAAATGCCTTTTTGGTTTAGCCAATGTATTGCATGTTCTAAATCATGTAAGCTTACTTGAAAGGCGATGTGTCGTAAAGAGGGATGATAATTTACTTTGTATTCTGTACCTTCCCAAAGACCGAGCCAACTTTCATTTTCCTTAATCCAAAAGAAAGCAATATCGTCTCCTCTTTTATATAATTTTAGTCCTAGCGATTCGTAAAAAGGTATAGACACTTCTAAGTTACGGACAGGTAAATGTGCTTCGTAAAGACCTTTAATCATTGTAATCCTCCTAAGTAAAAATATTTCTTATTTCATAGTAAACGTTTTTTTATTAGTTGAAATCACAAAAAAGAGGGACATAACTTCATACGAAAGTATGAAAAAAACAGCTCAAATATGAGCTGTTTTCTTATAGTTTTTCGTTCATTTGTTAAGGATAAGATATATTAGTATCCGTATCCGCCGCCACCCCAACAGCTACATCCGATGATGATTAGAAGGATGAATAGTACGATAAGCAAAGCAAATCCACCGCCGAAACCAGCGCAACTTCCACCATAACTCATATGTTTTCCTCCTTTTGAGTAAGTTAATCTATATAATTCATGGACTACTGTATACAGTATGTTTTTCGTATGGAAAAGGAGCCAGTCTCTTGAGTAATTAGACAAACGCCTGTATGGTCATTTTGATTGTATATGGAGCTAGGGGTATGTGAAGAAATCATTATATATTTCGCGATTTGTTCATAAAAAATATAAAAATTGTAAAAAAACCATTTTTATATTTTTTTATGAGAGGATTTGTACTATAATTTTACAAGTAATATTATGGGAAAAGGGAGTTTTAGTGAAGAGATGGAGATGGGACAACTACAAAATAAAATAGAAACTAAAAAGAAAGAGCTAATTCAACTTGTTGCTAGACATGGATTGGATCATGATAAAGTTTTGTTATTTAGCCGAGATTTAGATATACTTATTAATAAGTTTATGAATGTGAAAGATAAAGTACATAAATAATTTGCAGTTTTTTATATTAAGATATTCAACGAAGAGGAGAGAGATATATTTGGAACATTTACAAGAAGAGCTATATAAACAAATAAAAGAAGAAAAAGGTATTGTTACAATTTTTTTAAAGAGTGGCGTTAGAATAGTAGGAGAAGTTGTTGCAATAGACAAATTTACCGTTTTAATGTTAGTTGATGGAAAACAACAACTTATTTACAAGCAGGCTGTATCAACAATAATGAAATAAGACACTCGTACTGAGTGTCTTATTTCATTATTGTTTGCAAGCTTCAACGTCAATGCCGGCAGCTAATAATTTTTTTTCACCATCTTGCTCAATGATTTTTTGTAATTTAGATAGGAAAGAATCAAAGTTTGTATGCTTTGCTACTTGGAATGTCATTTTATGCTCAATTGGCAACCACGTATCAATATCAGCTTCGTTATGCTGAATTTTTACCTCAAGCTTATCAAGTGCGTTAGCAACTTTTGCTTCGTATGTTTCTTTCGCTTCAAACTCCATCCATAAATCATATAATTCCTCGCCGAGAGAACCTTTTAATGTTCGTTTAATATTTAAAATTGCTTCTTGTTCATTTATTTGTTTTAGTAATTGTAATTCATGACTATTCATTGTATCAAAAGCAGGAATATCACCAGCTTCTGCTTCGACTAGATCGTGAATAATAACCATTTTAAGTAATTTTTCAATATTTACTTTCTGATCTAAATAAGGTTCAACTAAAATGGCCATTAGAGACATGCGCCACGTATGTTCAGCAACGCTTTCTTGACGTCCGTTAGAAAGCCAGCTATGTCGCATTTCATATTTTAGTTTTTCTGCTAGTGCAATGACTTGTAAAATGTTATGTTCCATCGTGATCCTCCTCATATTTCCATACTATAATTCTAATATGGAAATGAAATGTGTCAATTTTATGAGTATATTGCGATAAATAGATGATGAGCGTATAATAAGCATTATATGTGAAAACGCATTATTAAAATAAAAAAATGTTTTATAAAAATGAAAAGGAAAGGGCAGGAATATGGGAGACAAAAATCAAGGATTTGCTAGACCAGAAAGAAGAAAAAGGAAGTTTGACATTTCTAGCCCATTTGGCATTTTAGTAGGTTTTGCTATAGTGATAGCGGCAATTATGCTTGGTGGAGGCGGAATAAAAGCTTTTAAAAACTTTTTAGATGTTTCATCTATTTTAATTGTCATAGGGGGAACAACTGCGACAATTGTTGTGGCATATCGATTTGGAGAAATAAAAAAATATACGAAAAGTATTTTTACTGTTTTACATAGAAAAGAAGAAGATTTAGAACAGTTAACGGATTTGTTTGTTGATTTTTCGAAAAAATCTAAAAAACACGGTTTACTTTCTTTAGAGGTTGATGGAGAGCAGGTGGACAATCCTTTTATTCAAAAAGGAATTCGATTAATGTTAAGTGGTTACGATGAAGAGGAATTAAAAGAAGTGTTAATGAAAGATGTTGAAACGGAAGTGTATGAATTAAGAAAAGGGGCAGTATTATTAGATAAAATTGGCGATTTCGCTCCGGCTTGGGGTATGATAGGGACTTTAATTGGTCTTATCATTATGCTTCAAAACTTGCAAGACACATCGCAAATTGGTACAGGGATGGCAGTTGCGATGTTAACGACATTGTATGGATCAGTACTTGCAAATATGATTGCAATCCCTCTTGCTGAAAAAGTGTATCGTGGTATTGAAGATTTATATACAGAGAAGAAGTTTGTTATTGAAGCAATTTCAGAATTGTATCGTGGACAAATTCCGTCTAAATTAAAGTTAAAACTCGATACGTATGTATACGAAACAAAGATAAAAAAAGTAAAACGAGCAGCCTAATATTGCAAGGAGTGGTATGGTGATGATAAAACGACCGCAAAAGGGATCGCCTCGTTGGATGACGACTTTTACAGATTTAACGATGTTATTATTAACTTTCTTTGTATTACTAGTTGCTACTTCAAAGCAGGATGCAGTAAAATTGTCAAAGATGCTTGAAAAGTTTAGTGATACGGAGCAAGTTGATGCAAAAGTAATGGAAAATACTATACCAGATATTTCACATGAAAAAAATGATGAAAAAATGGTCTCAAAAAAGCGAATGGACGACTTGTACAAAAAGTTAAAAGCATATGTAGATAATAACGGTATTAGTCAAGTGAATGTATATCGAGAAGATACAGGGGTAAGCGTTGTTATAGTAGATAATTTAATATTTGATACAGGTGATGCGAACGTTAAGCCTGAAGCAAAAGAAATTATTAGCAAATTAGTCGGATTTTTTCAATCCGTACCAAACTCAATTGTTGTGGAGGGGCATACAGATAGTAGACCGATCCATAATGAAAAGTTCCCTTCTAATTGGGAATTATCTTCAGCACGAGCAGCTAATATGATCCACCATTTAATTGAAGTGTATAATGTGGAGGATAAAAGGTTAGCTGCGGTAGGATATGCAGACACAAAGCCAGTTGTACCGAATGATTCACCGCAAAATTGGGAGAAAAACCGTCGCGTTGTCATTTATATTAAAGAATAGTATTTTAGTATTTTAGTAATAAAATACTAAAATGCAGAAATTCTTTTAAAAAAATATTAAATTTTATCGTTTTATTTTGTATAATGAGTGAGAATGATAAGGTGAAATATTAAGATATATTTATACATAGAAGGAGAGAATCAAAAAGAATGGCACATAAAATTTTAGTTGTAGATGATGCGATGTTCATGCGAACAATGATTAAAAACTTATTAAAAAGTAATTCTGAATTTGAAGTAATCGGAGAAGCGGAAAATGGAGTGGAGGCAATTCAAAAATATAAAGAACTTCAACCTGATATTGTAACATTAGATATTACTATGCCAGAAATGGACGGACTTGAAGCATTAAAAGAAATTATGAAAATTGATTCAAGTGCAAAGGTTGTTATTTGTTCAGCAATGGGACAACAAGGTATGGTATTAGATGCAATTAAGGGCGGGGCAAAAGACTTTATTGTAAAGCCATTCCAAGCAGATCGCGTAATCGAAGCTTTAACAAAAGTAGCAAATAGCTAATATAAAAGGGGTGCCACAAGGAATCAAAACAGTGATAACGGATAGATGTGTGGCCCCTTTTTTCTCATTTTAAAACACTAAATTGTTATACATAAATGAAATGTTTGTTAGACAGGTAGGGGATGAAAATGCAAACAGATCTATTAAATATATTTTTTGAAGAATCGGAAGAACATTTACAGTCGCTAAATGAAAATGTGCTAACTTTAGAACAAAATCCCACTGATATGGATGTTGTGGGAGAAATATTCCGCTCAGCCCATACATTTAAAGGTATGTCTGCGAGTATGGAATTTACGGAAATGGCGGATTTAACGCATAAAATGGAAAACGTTTTAGATGAAATTCGTCATGGGAATATAGTAGTACATGCGGATATTATTGATGTGATTTTTGAATGCATTGATAATTTAGAGAAAATGGTTGCAGATGTGCAGCAAGGCGGAATGGGTAATATTGATGTAGTCGCAACGAAGCAAAAATTAGAAGCGTTATTGAACGGAAATGTAGAAACTTCTATGGAACATGTAGAGCAAGAGTCTATAAACAATGATGATGCAGTTTCGCATGAAGTGCATATAACCGTTGAACAGCAAGCTATTTTAAAAGCAGTACGTGCCATTATGTGTATTGAAGCACTGCAAAATATAGGCGATATACAAAAAACGGTTCCTAGTATTGAAGAAATCGAAGCGGATGCTTTCGGGTTTGAGTTTACAGTATTTATGAATACGGATCGTAGTGAAGAAGAATTGAAACAGGTAGTGCTTCATGTTTCTGAAATTGAGAAAGTAGTAGTGAAACAAGGAGAATTATTACAGGAAGTAGATTCGATGGTTGCTACGCAAGAAACTACGCGAGTAGAAGAAATGATACAGCCGTCTGTAGTTGCGCAGGTGGAAGCACCTATTGAGACAGCGAAGCAACCTGCAAGTACTACGCCAACTAAAAGCACTGCAAAAACGAAAAATGCTAAAGGTGAGAATCGTTCCATTCGTGTGCAGCTAGAGAAAATTGAACGATTAATGAACATGTTTGAAGAGAGTGTAATTGAGCGTGGTCGCATAGATGAATTGGCACAAGCAATTCAAAACAAAGAATTAATTGAGCATTTAAATCGATTAGGCGATATTTCAAAAGATATTCAAAATGTACTTCTAAACATGCGTATGGTGCCGATTGAAACAGTCTTTAATCGTTTTCCGCGTATGGTACGTATGTTAGCGAAAGATTTAGGGAAGAAAATCGATTTACAAATTACGGGTGAAGATACAGAAGTTGATAAAATTGTTATTGATGAAATCGGTGATCCACTCGTTCATTTAATTCGTAATGCAATTGATCATGGTATTGAGACTGTTGAAAAACGTCGTGATGCAGGGAAAAATGAGACGGGTACAATTAAATTAGAAGCGTTCCATAGTGGAAATCATGTCGTAATTCAAATTACGGATGATGGAAATGGAATTCATAAAGGGAAAGTATTAGAAAAAGCGATTAAAAATGGTGTTGTAACAGAATCTGAGGCAAATAAATTAACGGATCGTGAAGTGTTTGATCTCATTTTCCAACCAGGATTTAGTACAGCAGAAGTAGTATCGGATCTTTCGGGGCGCGGGGTTGGATTAGATGTTGTAAAACATACAATCCATAGTTTAGGTGGACATTTAATTATTGATTCAGAAGAAGGAAAGGGAAGTACATTTAGAATTGAACTTCCATTAACGTTGTCCATTATTCAATCTATGCTTGTTCAAACGAATGATAAACGTTATGCTTTACCTCTTGGTAATATTGTTGAAGCAATTCGAATTAAGAGAGAAGACATCCAATCCATACAAGGAAAAGATGTGTTAAACTATCGTGATCAAATTATTGAAGTGAAGCATTTAAGTACTGTATTTGGTGAAAAAACAGTAGATGAGGCATTTGAATCATATGAAAGTCAAATGGTTCCTGTGTTAATTGTTCGTAATACACATCGTAGCTATGGACTTATTGTAAACACAATTATCGGCCAAAGAGAAATAGTCTTAAAGTCATTAGGTGATTTCTTTGCAGAGAGTTCGAACTATTTCTCTGGCGCGACGATTCTCGGCGATGGACGAGTGGTCCTCATTTTAAACCCAGAAGGTTTATAATAGGAATGAAGGAAAGCTCCCCACTTGTATACAATTGGGGAGCTTTTTGGTTAACTACATACTAATATAAAAAACTAATATATATAGCAGGAAATAAATACATGTTCACGATTTACGTAATAAGTTTGTTAAAATGTAATGAGTGTATTCATTGAATAGAAAAACAAAAATGAGGAGGCAGGGAAAATGCCTGAGCAACACACAAAAGGGGATACGAGCACAATTGTGCTAGAAAAAGAAAAGGAGCTTTTAACGCCTCAAGAATGTGATATTCTTGGCGAAATTGCAAATATATCATTTGGCTCTGCTTCGACAGTATTATCAACGATTTTAAATAGGCAAGTAAGTATAACTGCTCCTCATGTAGAGTTAGTGGATTTATACGATACAAGTGATGTTGAGGTTCCTCATGTTGTATTAAATATTTATTTTACAAAAGGATTAGATATGGAAAATCTACTTGTCCTTCAGCAAGATGTTGCTTTATCTATTGCTGATTTAATGATGATGGGGACAGGTGAAGTGGAAGAGGGAAAAGAACTTGGCGAATTAGAGCTCAGTGCTGTACAAGAAGCGATGAACCAGATGATGGGATTCGCAGCGACGTCTATGTCGGAATTCTTCCAAGATACAGTAGACATGTCACCGCCGACAATTAAAGTTGTAAAGTTATTAGAAGAGATGGAGAAAATCTCTGGAATAACAGGAAATAACACGATTGTGAAAGTGTCGTTTGACCTTAAAATAGATAATCTTGTAAACTCTAAACTCGTACAAATTGTTTCAGTTGAACATGCGAAACAAATGATAAATAAATTACTACAATTATCTGGTGGCGTAGAAGAGCAAGACGAGCCAGCAGAAGTAGCGGAAGCTGAAATTGTAGAAGAACATGTTAAAAAAGAACAGTTAACGCAAGAAGAGAAAGATGTACTTGGGGAAATTGCCAACATTTCCATCGGTTCAGCTTCAACGGTATTATCAACGCTTTTAAATCAGCCGGTTACGATTAGTACACCCAATGTAGAAGCGATTAATGTGCGTCATTATGACGGTGTACCGGTTCCCTTTGTGATTTTAAATGTCGATTTTGTTGAAGGTTTAAAGAATGAGAACGTATTCGTATTTACGAAAGATGTTGCTTTGACAATGGTAGATTTAATGATGATGGGAACAGGGGAGATTGATCCAGAGAAAGAGCTTAGTGAATTAGAGCTGAGCGGTATTAAAGAAATCATGAACCAAATGATGGGGCATGCGGCAACAGCGATGTCAGAAATGTTTAAAGAGAAGATGGACATGACGCCGCCAGACGTTAAATTTGTCACGTTAAAAGAAGAAATGGAATATTTGGGAGAGTCAATGGAAGTGGATGAACTCGTTCAAATTACGTTCAACCTTGAAATTGGCGACTTGCTTCAATCAAAAATGTATCAAATTTTACCGATTTCAGAAGCGAAAGAAATGGTAAGACGACTGCTATATCCAATGGTGGAAGCAGAAGAAGAGATTGCAGAGGAAGAAATGGAAGAAGAGGTTGTAGAACCTGTTGTACAACCTATTGAATTTAAAGAAGTGAAACAAATTGAGCCAGTGTATATGGATACATCTATTCTACAAAATGTAGAAATGAATGTGAAATTTGTATTTGGAAGTACAGTGAAAACGATTCAAGATATATTAAGTTTACAAGAAAATGAAGCCGTTGTATTAGATGAAGATATTGATGAACCAATTCGAATTTATGTAAATGATGTATTGGTGGCGTATGGTGAACTTGTAAATGTAGATGGATTTTTCGGAGTAAAAGTGACGAAA
Organism: Bacillus cereus group sp. BfR-BA-01408; assembly: GCF_022663305.1. Taxonomy (NCBI): domain Bacteria; kingdom Bacillati; phylum Bacillota; class Bacilli; order Caryophanales; family Bacillaceae; genus Bacillus; species Bacillus cereus group sp. BfR-BA-01408. Next base: position 63,876 of record NZ_JAKUFF010000006.1, read on the forward strand.
TCACTATAAGGCGTTGAAATAGTAGATGAAAAGCGTAAAGTTTTTTCTAATTTGCTGGCTATGCATACATGTGTGCTTGCTCTTCCCGCTGCAAAGTCAGGCGGAAGAGCAAAATGTGCCAGAACAAAATATAAATGAAGTGAATGTACAAGAAGAGAATAAGGAAGTTCAAGAACAGCCAGAACAGGTGGAAATGAAGCAAGATAAAGAGGAACAACAAGAAGTAAAGAATGAGCAAGAAACCGAAAAAAAGATAGAGACGGATCAAGGGATTATTACAATAAATAAGCGAGAATTAAAGGTTGGCGAAGAAGTACGGATTATTGTAGAGCCAAAAGAGAAAAATATTCAAAGTATAAAAGGTATGTTGCGTTTGCCAAAAAACAGTAATCTGTATGAGCAAGAAAGAATGATACCTTTTGACTATGAAGAAGAGACGAAGCGATGGATTGCTAACTATAAGGTCGGGATTTTTGATTTGCAAGGTGATTGGAACCTTCAGCTTATTCAAAGTTTTAAAGAAAATGAGAAAGAAGAGCTTATAGAAAATGAAGTGAAAGTTCCTCTTATTCGTATAAATAATGAAACACCAACAATAGATAAAGAGATGCCGAAGTTGCATAAAGTCACTATTGACGAGGCGACGGAGAATGTAATCGAACGAAAACGAGGCGATTCTATACGTGTAAGAGTGAAGGCGGCAGACGTGGAATCGGTTGTGAAAGAAGTTCGTGTTACATTAAAAGGAAAAGAAAATAAAGAGATTACATTTTTATTAGATTACAATAAGCGCGACATGGAATGGCAAAAAGTATTTGAAATAACGGATGCATTGCCAAATGGGACATACGAGCTACTTGTAGAGGTAGTAGATGCGGCTGGAAATAAACTCGTTGAAGAAAGTGAGTATGTCGTTTCTGTTTTGGAACAAAAAACAGAAGAGGATAAAAAGACAGAAGAACGAGAGAAAGAAGATAAATTAGAAAATAAAATAGAAGATAAGAAAGAAACTGAGAAGCAGGAAGACACGAAAGTAGAAATCCCGCTGCAGGAAGAAAAACAGCCAGTTGTTCAAATTCCGAAAAAAGAAGCGAAAGTAAACGACCTTATAAAAGAACCATTGAAAGAGAAAGAAAAAATTACTTATGTTATAAAAGAGCCTCTCACAGACAACAAGGAAGTAAATAATACGAAGGCTCAAAAAGATAAAGATAATAACAATCAAGTCATTTCGAAAAAGAAAGAAAAAAAAGAAGAGCCAGAAGATAAGAAAGAAACTAAAAGTGACCATGGAATACAAGCTTCTAATGTATTTGCTATTATGTCAGGTTTATTCGTACTATTTTTAGTGTTAAAGAGTAATAAAGAATGGGGCTAATTATTTCATCATAGTGGAGGCGCTTAAATGGAAATTAAACGTACGACAATTGAAAATAAGACGCTACAACCATTAAAACAGCCTGCAGCTATTTCGGAACATGAAATCCAGAAAGAACGAAAGTATAGTAATCTAGTGTTTACTGGACAGTCTAAGATTATTTCGAAAAATAATGAAATCGGGATTTTACTTGCGAGTTTAGGTGATGGAAAGGTTATGAAGGAAATGCTTTCTAAAGAGATGGATACAGTATTACAACTCTTTAAAAAGTTACATACATTATCTGGAGAAGGAAAGCAAACAGATAAAATATTTGAACAAGTCATGAGAAGCCTGCAAGGACTTGTTAAGCAGGCGCATATAAAAGAACTTCCTTTGTTAGATGGAACGTATGATTTCGCTGAAGTACAACTATCATTTGGTAGAAAGGTACACATTCCGTTATTAGATGTAAGTGCACTCCTCTCTAGCGTGGAGAGTGATTCATCAGAAGGAAATATAAATTTAATGGTAACGGTTATTACTGCGTATATCACGAAATTGTCTAACGAAACCATTTTAATTAGCGTCACGGATCGCACAGCTAAAGAGCGGGATGCAAGTGTATGGAGAGCACTTGCAGAAATGAATATGACACAATTATCACAGGCGTTGAAACAAACGGTGCAAGAACATAAATGGTCAATGACGTTTCTTTTTCTCGTTATATGGGTTGCTTGTATTATTTTAATTCGAGTTATATAAGAAACGAACGGAATCACGCAATTCTTTGTTATGATTTTAGTAAATAAATACAAAAAAAGCAGGGTGCAATAATCCTGCTTTTTTCTATATTTTTTCATAAAAGAATGTATCAAAACGCTGAAGATTGAATCGTTCAGGTGTTAAAATTTGTTCTGTGCTACCGACAAATAGCACACCGCCTTTTCGTAAAGAACGGCTAAACTTTTCATACAGCTTGACTCTTGCTTCTTCTGTGAAATAGATCATTACATTACGACAAACAATTAAATCGTAATTTGTATCGAACGATTGCATTAATAGGTCATGCTGTTTGAACGTGACGTGTTGCTTAATATTTTGATGTAATGAATATACATCATCTTCTTTTGTGAAATGACGTTCTTTCAAATCGCTAGGTAATTCTTTTAAAGAACGGTCCGTATATTGACCACGTTTTGCACTCTCTAATATATGAAAATCAAGATCTGTTGCTAGTATTTCATAGCGAAATGGAGAGAGATGTTTCGATAAAATTAAAGAGAGTGTATATGGTTCTTCGCCAGCAGCGCAAGCGGCACTCCATACTTTTAATTTTCCGTTATTTTGTTCGAGTAATTTTGGCAGTGCTTTCGATTCTAACGTTTGCCAACGTTCTTTATTTCTAAAAAACTCTGAAACGTTAATTGTAATATAGTCAATAAAACTTAAAAATAAGTTTTGATCAACACGTAAAGTACTTAAAAACGTAGTGTAGTTTTCAAAGCCTTTTCTTGAAATAAAAGCATCGATTCTACGGCGCATCCTATCTTGTTTATACGAAGCGATATCCATATTGAATTGTTGTTTAAAACTCGCGATAAAATGATCATAATCTTGTTCAATTATCATATTTACAATGGGCACAATAACGATATTGTGCCGCCCCCTTTACATCATACGAATTTTTTGTTCAAAGCTTTTTTTCATTTGTTTTTCATGTAAACCTGGTAAATCATAAATGACAGCATCAATCCCAGCTTCTTTTGCAATGTCAACGGGAATGACAGATGTATGTTTGTCTCCGTTATAAAAACAGAGAACTAAATCGGTATCTTCAATAATTTGTTTCACAAAAAACATATAATCAGATCGATAAATAGAGTCGGAAGGGTGATCAAAAGCAACATACTCGGCTCCGTGTGATTTTAAATAATCTACGATTTCTTGGAATTCATCTGTTACTGCTTGTAACGGTTGGAGCGTGTAAAGGCATAAATTTTGAGCGAGTCTTTCGTTTTCAACGAAAAAACGAAGTACCTCATTTTCAATAGATTTATAACATAATATGTAAATTTTATGTTTGTGAGCATAGTCAGTTAAAAATTTTTTGATTTCTTCTTGATCTAATGCTGTTAATTGATTTGAACCACAAAGAAAAATATTCATAGAATTGTGCCACCTCATGCTAAATTGTAACATATCTTCTATAAAAAATAACTGCAAAATATTAGTGTTCAGAGTATAATTATAAATAACTAGATTTTACGATTAACTTTTGGAAGAAATAAAAAAATAAATAGGTGATATATATGCTGCGTTCAATCTCGCATAATCCAATCTTATCGCATATACCGCCTGCTACTCAAATGCCGAAAGAAGCAAATGTCAGGACTGGACTTGCATTTTCGGATAATTTGCATGCAGATCCGAAAAAAGATAAGTTGTTAGAACAAATGGAAGCGTTTGTTGATAATATTGGAGAAATTAAAGAAAAAATCGAAATGGAATTAACACTTGATAACGTAATGGAATACAAAAATACAGTAAAATCATTTTTGAATTTTTACGTTGATAATGTATTGCAATATAAAGATGTCATGTCTCGTCATCCGCGTTATGGCTATTCACAGAAAATGACGATTGTAAAACAGGCGGAAATGGGATTGAATGAGTTAGAAGATGTTATGAACTTAATTAATACAAAAACAGGACATTTAGAAATGTTAAATCAAATTGGAGAAATCCACGGTTTAATTGTAAATTTAGTCTTGTAAAAGGGAAGGAAGCTATATGTATATACAATTATATGAAAAGCTCGTTATTATTCAAAAAGCATATGAAAACATTCAAACGCTTGGAGAACAAATATATGAGAATTTAAAAAATAAAAATGTAAATGCAGTTCAAAAGTTACAAGTAGAGCAATTGCAGTACATTGAAGGTTTAAAACAATTATCGAGATCATTTGAAGAAATGGTTGTTCAGTTTTGTAAAGAACAGGGAGTGGAATCATTTCGCGTAAGTGCGTTATTTTCGTATTTTTCTCAAGAAGAAATTGAGAAAATGGAAAAATTACAAAAAAACTTAATTAGATTAGAAGAAAATGTAAAAATGCTTCTTTTGAAAAATCAATATTACTTAAACGTACTATTAAAAACTACAGAAAGTATTGTGGATTCAGTTTCTGAATATAACTTAGAACGAAACAATAATTCGCAAATCTTTATGAATGAACTATTGTAAAGGGGAAGTGAAGCATTATGAGATTATCTGATTACAATACCCCGTTATCGGGTATGTTAGCGGCCCAAATGGGATTACAAACGACGAGACAAAACTTATCAAATATTCATACACCTGGCTATGTGCGCCAAATGGTGAATTACGGATCTGTTGGAGCGAGCAATGGCCATACGCCAGAACAGAGAATTGGTTATGGTGTACAAACGTTAGGTGTTGATCGTATTACAGATGAAGTGAAGACGAAACAGTTTAACGACCAATTATCTCAGCTCTCTTACTATAATTATAAGAACTCGGTTTTATCACGAGTAGAGTCTATGGTAGGAACGACAGGCAAAAACTCACTATCTAGTTTAATGGATGGATTCTTTAATGCTTTTCGAGAAGTTGCAAAAAATCCAGATCAATCAAACTATTATGATACGCTAATTTCTGAAACTGGGAAGTTTACAAGTCAGGTAAATAAACTTGCGAAAAATTTAGATTCAGTAGAAGCGCAGACGACAGAAGATATTGAAGCGCATGTCAATGAATTTAATCGTCTTGCTGACAGTTTAGCAGAAGCGAATCAAAAAATTGGGCAAGCTGGTACACAAGTGCCAAATCAACTTTTAGACGAACGTGACCGTATCGTTACAGAAATGTCTAAGTATGCCAATATAGAAGTATCTTATGAATCTATGAATCCTAATATCGCAAGTGTTAGAATGAATGGCGTTTTAACAGTGAATGGACAAGATACATATCCATTGCAATTAAATAAAACGAAAGAACCTATGTCTGTTGAAATTTACGGTTCGGAAATTCCTTTAACTAGTGGGGCAATAAAATCTGCAATCGATACGAAAGGGCAGATTGCTAGTTATAAGAAAAATCTTGAAGAGTTAATGGGTTCAGTGAAAAATCAAGTAAATACAGTGATGGGAAAAGACTTCTTCGTTGGAGATTATGCGAAAGAGTTGAAATTAAATCCAGAATTTGCGAATGATTTTTCGAAAATGAAAATATCTGCTGAAACTGCAAATAAATTGGCAGGAATTACAGATGAAGATTATAAAGATGGTCTTTCATATAAAAAAGCATTAGACCAATTCATAGTGAAGGTAGCATCTGATAAAAGTGAAGTGAACGGTTATCAAAAAATTCATGGAGACTTATTAGAAGGTATTCAGCAAGAAAAGATGAGTATCGAAGGCGTGAATATGGAAGAAGAAATGGTTAATTTAATGGCCTTCCAAAAATACTTCGTTGCGAATTCTAAAGCTATTACTACAATGAATGAAGTGTTTGATAGTCTGTTTTCAATCATTAGATAATGAGAGGTAAAAACAAAACCCTTTTCTTTTATGTTTGAAGAGAGGGCCAGCAGAGTGTAGAAGCGGTCAGTGCCTAATAGAGGACCTATCGGTGTGAGACCAGAGATATGGAGCGGGTGCCAGATAAAGTAGAAGAGGAAACGACCTAGATTTGAGAATGGAACGCTTTGTAGCACCTTTTGTATAACGATGAATGAGAGGTAAAAGCGAAACCTTTTTCTTTTATGTTTGAAGAAAGAGCCAGCGGAGTATAGTTCCGGTTTCAGCTTCCAATCAATTTTCAATAGATAAAGGAGGAGATATAAATGAGAGTATCTACATTTCAAAATGCAAACTGGGCAAAGAACCAGTTAATGGATTTGAATGCCCAACAGCAATATCATCGAAATCAAGTAACTTCAGGGAAGAAAAATCTTCTTATGAGTGAAGATCCACTTGCAGCAAGTAAATCATTTGCAATTCAACATTCGTTGGCGAATATTGAACAAATGCAAAAGGATATAGCGGATTCAAAAAATGTGTTAAGTCAGACGGAAAATACATTGCAAGGCATTGTGAAGTCTTTAACAAGAGTGGATCAATTAACTTTACAAGCAGTAAATGGAACCAATAGTTCTAATGAATTAAAAGCAAGTGCGGCAGAAGTGGATCAACTTTTAAAGCAAGTAGTATATTTAGCAAATAAGCAAGAACAAGGAAGATATATTTTCGGAGGAGATAGCGCTTCTCACCCACCATTTGCAGAAGATGGTACATATCAAGGTGGAGAAAATGATGTGAATTGGAAATTAAATGATGGATATGAAGTAAAGATGTTTCGTAATGGTAAAGATTTATTAGAACCAACAATAAAAACATTAACAAAAATAAGAGATGCCATGCAAGATGGAGATCAAGATACCTTAAGATCTGTAATGGGAGAGAATAAAAAAAGTATAGATAATGTCTTAAATCGTACCACTGAAGTAGGATCAATATTAAATACGATGGATACATTTAAGACAATCTTAAGCGAACAAAACGTAGCTCTTCAGGAAAACAGAAAAGAAATAGAAGATGTAGATTTAGCAGTAGCTATTTCGGATTTAGCATATATAAACGCTACATATGAAGCGACGTTAAAAGCAATTAGTACAATGAGTAAAACTAGCATTTTAGACTATATGTAAAAAGGAGTGAATTCAGATGGGAACTTCAGTATCGAATTTAGGCGGTCGTCAACAGATATGGAATCTTGGTAATAATATAATTGACACTTCAAACCTAGTAAATTTAGAGTTACAAGCTTTAGAAATGAAAAAAACACCGTATAATAATCAAAAACAAACTTTAGCTACTGAAAGAAATATATATGCGAGTATGAAAAAAGAATTCGGTAGTTTTATGCAAGTATTCAAGGATATGTATGCGTTTAAAGGGAATGAGAAAAAAGCTGGAGTCTCTAAAGAGGGATTTATTAATGTTCAAGCTGATGCTACGGCAATTGCGGGAACATATACAATTAATGTTAACAAAGTAGCAGAAAGACATCAGATTACAACTAGGCTCATTGATAAATCAGATCCTGAGAATCCCAAAAATATTATTGATTTAGATTCTAAAATTGGAAAAGATGCTACATTTCTCATTAATGATAAAGAAGTTAAGCTTACTAAAGATATGACGTATAAGGATTTTGTTAATAAAATGAATAATGGAAATTATGGAGTGTCTGTATATTCATTAGGTGGACAATTATTCTTTACTTCAACAACTGCTGGTAAAAATGGAGAAATTAAATTAGTTGATGGAGAAGGAGGACTCTTAAAAGATATTGGATTGGTAACTTCAGAAGTAAAAGAGGGAAAAAATATAATTGCTAATCAAGTGACACCAGCCCAAAATGCTCAGTATACAATTAATGGTATAGCGGATAGTAGTTCATCTAATAAAATTGATACAATTCCAGGGCTAACTATTAATTTAGAAAAAGAAACGACTGAACCAATTAAAGTTACAATTGAAGATTCAAACATTAAAGAATCGATTAATATGATAAAGAAAATGAGAGATGAATACAATAAGGCTGTTTCGACGCTGGATTTGTTCGCTGGTGAAAACGGAGCTATGCAAGGTAACAATGTTGCATTTTCTATTAGTAATACTATGACAAGTGTATTTAGATATAAACAAGATGATAAATTTATGTTTTCATTTGGAATTGAAGTTGATAAGACAGGGAAGATGGTTCTTGATGAAGAGAAATTAACTAAGGCTTTTAAGGAGAGTCCAGAAACTGCAAAACAGTTTTTCTTTGGATTTAATGGGCTGGGGCATGAGATAGAAAAGAAATTAGATGGTATTTTAGGCGATGAAGGTGTAATTGGACAGAGGTCTAAAAGTATAGAAGGGCAGATAAAAGAATTAGATAAAAAAATTGATGCTATTGATAAGCTGAATAAACAAAAACAAGAGACCATTATTGATAAATATTCAAAATTAGAACAGCAGTTATCAATGCTAGATCAGCAACTGAAAACAATTAAAGCAATGACAAAACAAAAAAGTGATGATTAATGAAAGTTGAGGAAGTGATCGTATGCAAGCATGGCAACGTTATATGCAAAATGATATTATGACGAGTAATCCGATTAAAAATACAATTTTTATTTATGAAAGATGCATTGTAGAGTTTCGTAATTTAGAAGAGCTTTTACATACTTTTAAACTACAAGAGGGAGATGCGCTTCTTGAGAAGTTAGAACGTATTTTTGAAGAATTAAAGCTTCAATTAAACCCTGAGATTACGAAAGATTTATATGATAGTCTTTATGGTTTATATGATTGGATTAGTGTTCAAATTCAAACGATGAAAGTAACACGTGAAGCGAAAGATATTGATGCGATTGTGAAAGTGTTACAAGATTTAATAGACGGTTATCGCGGAGCGCTTGAAAATGAACAATGATATTTATCGAGCATTTGTCGGTTGTTTTAATGAAATCGGTGAATTGCAAGTGTCAGATGAAGAGTTTGCTGAGAAGAGCGCGATGTTAAATCGCTGGATGATGACATTGGATGAAGAAACGCGCGCACAAGTTGCGGCAGAAGTAAGTCCATTTATTATTAAGGCAGCACAGCATATTCGAGATAAGCAAAAGATTTTGGAAGAAATGATTATGACAAATGATGGGCGAATGAAAGCAAATTCATTTTACGGTAAATATTAATTATAAAGTGTGGAAACGGATCCCCCTTATTAAAAGGGGATCCATTCCTTCATGTAAATGAAGAATTCCGCTGATTGAGGTTTCATTTTATGACTGTAAAAAATAGAAGTAATCTAAATAATGTGAAAAATAATCTGCAGCTAGTCGTAAATATGTTGAAATATTATATAGATTACTACGCGTATACAGTTTTTTTGTATTCTTTTTTATATTTTTGTATTTTTCTAAAGACAACAATGTAAAAATGGAATAAAATATGTAAGGGTACATAATAGTTAATATTTTAATAAATACATATAAGAAATTAAATAATGAAGTGAAACTTCCATCAGTGGATTATTATGCCAAAATGATAAGTTAAAAAGGAAGGGTGTGGAGTATGCCAGATTTAGTGACTGATGTAAGCCATTATATGAATTATTTAGTGACGAAACGAAATACTGTTTCTAGTAATATTGCAAATGCGAATACACCTGGCTATAAAGCACAAGACGTTACATTTGCTGAGCAAATGAATAAAAGTAGTGCATTATATAAGAGTAATACTGCGGATTTAAAGACTAATGCAGATTTATATCAAACGAATGAAATGCACTTACCGACAGTAAATACGAAAAATACATATGCGAAGATTCAAACGAAGTCAATGCAAACGAATAAAGATGGAAATAGTGTGGATGTAACGACAGAAATGCTAGATTTAATGAAAACAAACCAATTGTATGGGATTTCAATTAACGCAATTAATACACAATATGCAATTAACCAAGCAGCTCGCGGACGTTAATAGTAGAAGGAGAGACAACGATGTTTCAGGCAATTAATGCAAGTGGATCAGGGCTAACAACAGCGAGAAAATGGATGGAAGTTACTTCAAATAATATTGTAAATGCCAATACAACGGCAGCTCCGGGGGCAGATTTGTATGAGCGCCGTAGTGTAGTGCTTGAATCAAATAATAGTTTTGCGAATATGTTAGACAGTGCATCGACTAACGGGGTGAAAATAAAAAGTATTGAGGCAGACAAAACTGAAAACTTAGTGTATGATCCGACGCATCCGCATGCAAATGAAGAAGGGTATGTACGGTATCCGAATGTTGATGTGACTGCTGAAATGACGAATGTAATGGTTGCTCAAAAAATGTACGAAGCAAATACAAGTGTATTAAATGCGAATAAAAAAATGCTGGATAAAGATTTAGAAATCGGCCGAGGATAAAGGGGGAATAGGGGAAGATGAAAATCCAACCAATGTTACATACACAGCCATTTGGCGCGATTCAGTCAATTGGTGCACCGAAGAATACGCAAGCATCTGTAGTCGAGGGGAAGAAGTTTATCGATTTATTGGAAGATATGAATCAAACACAAAACAATGCGCAAACAGCTGTATATGATTTACTAACAAAAGGAGTAGGAGAAACACATGACGTTTTAATTCAGCAAAAGAAGGCTGAGTCTCAAATGAAAACGGCTGCTCTTGTACGTGATAATCTTATTGAAAATTATAAGTCACTAATTAATATGCAAATTTAGGAAAATGGACGGGTGTGTTTAAATGGAAAAGTTAAAAAATGTTTTCCAATCGTTAAAAACGTGGCATAAGTTAGTCATTGGTGCTGCGCTTTTAGCAATTGTAACAGGAGCACTTTTATACTTCACCTTGCCAGATAAATATGTTGTTGTATATCAAAATTTAAATGATGCAGACAAGCAAGAGATTACAGCAGAATTATCGAAGCTAGGTGTCGATTACCAATTAGCAGCCGATGGTTCGATTCGTGTGCAAAAGAATGATGCTCCATGGGTTCGAAAAGAAATGAATGGAATGGGCTTACCGTTTAACTCAAAAAGCGGTGAGGAAATTTTATTAGAAAGCTCGCTCGGTTCAAGTGAGCAAGATAAAAAAATGAAGCAAATTGTCGGTACGAAAAAGCAATTAGAGCAAGACATTGTAAGAAATTTTGCGACAGTTGAAACGGCAAATGTTCAAATTACATTACCTGAAAAAGAGACAATTTTTGATGAAGAAAAAGCAAAAGGAACAGCTGCAATTACGGTTGGTGTAAAGCGTGGTCAACTATTAACGGCTGATCAAGTTGCGGGTATACAGCAAATGATCAGTGCAGCAGTTCCTGGTGTAAAAGCAGAAGAAGTAAGTGTGATTGATAGTAAAAAAGGTGTTATCTCAAAAGGGGCAGATGAAGCACATGCTACTAGTTCCTCTTCTTATGAGAAAGAAGTAGAGATGCAGCACCAAATTGAAGGTAAATTAAAGCAAGATATCGATGCAACATTAATGACGATGTTTAAACCAAATGAATATAAAGTGAATACGAAAGTATCTGTAAACTACGATGAAGTTACACGTCAGTCTGAAAAATATGGCGATAAAGGTGTACTTCGTAGTAAACAAGAGCAAGAAGAAACTTCTACTGCGCAAGAAGGTGCAGATACGAAGCAAGGCGCTGGTATTACAGCGAACGGTGAAGTGCCAAATTACGGTACGAACAATAATCAAAATGGTAAAATCGTCTACGATAATAAAAACGGTAACAAAATCGAAAACTATGAAATAGATAAAACTGTTGAAACGATTAAGAAACACCCAGAGTTAACGAAAACAAATGTTGTTGTATGGGTAGATAATGATACGTTAGTAAAACGAAGAATTGATATGACAACTTTCAAAGAAGCAATCGGCACAGCTGCTGGGCTTCAAGCTGACCCGAATGGAAACTTTACAAATGGTCAAGTTAACGTTGTAACTGTTCAGTTTGATCAGCCGAAAGAAGAGAAGAAGAAAGAGCCAGAAGAAAGTGGTATAAACTGGTGGTTATTCGGTGGAATTCCAGCTGGTCTATTAGCAATTGGTGGTCTAGTATGGTTCTTATTAGCAAGACGTAAGAGAAAGAAAGAAGAAGAGGAATATGAAGAATACTTAGCAGAAGATGAAGTTGCTGCAAGTAGTGAAAGTATTATGGAAATTCCTGAAGAGAAAATAGTACCAGAGCCAAAACCTGAGCCAGAACAACCGAAAGAACCAACGTTAGATGAACAAGTGCAGGATGCTACGAAAGAACATGTAGAAGGTACTGCAAAAGTAATTAAAAAATGGTTAAACGGACAGTAAGGGAGGAACAACGATGTTAGATGAAATCTCCTCCAAAGAAAAAGCTGCCATCCTCATTCGTACATTAGATGAAGAGGTGGCAGCGAAAGTCATTGAATATATGACGGCTGAGGAAAAAGAAGTGTTGCTTCGTGAAATCGCGAAGTTTCGTGTATATAAACCAGAAACGTTAGAGAATGTACTAGGGGAGTTCTTATATGAACTAAATGTAAAAGAATTGAACTTAGTCACTCCAGATAAAGAGTACATTCGTCGCATATTTAAAAATATGCCAGAAGACGAGCTTGAAAAATTATTGGAAGACCTTTGGTACAACAAAGATAATCCATTTGAATTTTTAAATTCACTTACAGATTTAGAGCCACTTCTTACAGTGCTGAATGATGAATCACCACAAACAATTGCAATTATCGCTTCTTACATTAAACCGCAACTTGCTTCTCAATTAATTGAGAGATTGCCAGATCATAAGCGAGTAGAAACGGTAATGGGTATTGCGAAACTAGAACAAGTTGACGGTGAACTCATTAATCAAATTGGTGAGCTATTAAAAGCAAAATTAAATAATATGGCATTTAGTGCAATCAATAAAACAGACGGCTTAAAAACAATTGTGAACATTTTAAATAACGTTTCACGAGGCGTTGAAAAAACAGTCTTTCAAAAGCTGGATGAAGTTGATTATGAGTTATCTGAGAGAATTAAAGAAAATATGTTTGTCTTTGAAGACTTACTTGGTCTTGAAGATCTTGCGCTTCGCCGTGTGTTAGAGGAAATTACAGATAACGGTGTCATTGCAAAAGCGCTTAAAATTGCAAAAGAAGAAATTAAAGAGAAATTATTTACATGTATGTCTTCAAACCGTAAAGAGATGATTCTGGAAGAATTAGATGGCTTAGGACCACTTAAGATGACAGATGCTGAGAAAGCGCAGCAAATGATTACAGGTACGGTGAAAAAGCTAGAGAAAGAAGGAAGAATTATCGTTCAAAGAGGTGAAGAGGATGTCCTTATTTAAAAACAGAATTCCGAAGAATTCTGTTTCTTTTTCTAAAGAAACGTATGAATTACAATTTCCAAAACCAATACCAGTTCACGTAGAAGAAGAAATACAAGTAGATCATGAAGAACTTCTTGCGCAGCAACAATCGTTACATGTTGAACTAAATCAGCTAAGGCAAGAGCAGCAAATATTAGAACGAGAGCGTCAGCAGCTATTACATGATCAAGAACAATTTCAAATGCACGTTCAGCAGCAGATGAAAGAAATAGAATCGGCACGTCAGCAGTTTCAAAAAGAGCAACAAGAAACTGCATACGAATGGACAGAATTATTATGGGATCAATCTTTCCAACTAGCAGAAAAAATTGTGAATCAAGCAGTAGATACTAGATTGCTTGATGTGTTACCTATTTTAACTGGCATCGTTCAAACGTTACCTACTTCGTTTGAAAAACTAGTTATTACCGTACATCCAGAAACGTTTGAACGTATTCAAGAAGAGAAGGAAAATACGAAAGAATATTGGTTGCTACAATTAGTAGAATGGAAATATGATTTCTCCTTACAGTTCGGTGAATTTGTTCTAGAAGAGGAGAAAGAGTTCTTTGAATTTAAGTTTGCACCCATATTTGCGAAACTTCGCCAGAAATGGGAAGAAGAGAAGTTATTTGAGGAGCAAAATGTATGAATCGACTATTAATGAATGAAAACCAAAAATGGAATACATTTATTGAAACACCGTTTTATACGAAAGTCGGTAAAGTTCATAGTGTGCAAGAGCAGTTTTTCGTAGCGAAGGGACCGAAGGCGAAAATCGGTGATGTTTGTCTCGTTGGAGAACATAGCGTCTTATGTGAAGTAATTGCAATTGAAAAAGAGAACAATATGTTACTCCCGTTTGAACAGACAGAAAAAGTATGTTACGGAGATTCCGTTACATTAATTGCAGAAGATGTTGTTATACCTCGTGGTAATCATTTACTCGGAAAAGTGTTAAGTGCAAATGGCGAAGTGTTAAATGAGAACGCTGAAAACATTCCGCTGCAAAAAATAAAACTAGATGCTCCGCCTATTCATGCGTTTGAACGTGAAGAGATTACTGACGTATTTGAAACGGGAATTAAATCCATTGATTCTATGCTAACAATTGGTATCGGTCAAAAGATTGGTATTTTCGCTGGGTCTGGTGTTGGGAAATCTACTTTACTCGGCATGATTGCGAAAAATGCAAAAGCGGATATAAACGTTATTAGTTTAGTAGGAGAACGTGGCCGAGAAGTAAAAGATTTTATTCGAAAAGAATTAGGCGAGGAAGGTATGAGGAAAAGCGTCGTTGTTGTAGCGACGTCAGATGAAAGTCACCTTATGCAACTTCGCGCTGCTAAGCTTGCGACATCTATTGCGGAATACTTCCGAGACGAAGGCAATAACGTACTACTTATGATGGACTCTGTTACTCGTTTTGCAGATGCGCGTAGAAGTGTTGATATTGCTGTTAAAGAGTTACCGATTGGTGGTAAAACACTTTTAATGGAAAGTTATATGAAGAAGCTGTTAGAGCGATCTGGGAAAACACAAAAGGGGTCTATAACAGGTATTTACACTGTACTCGTTGATGGAGACGATTTAAATGGTCCTGTACCAGATTTAGCACGTGGTATTTTAGATGGACATATTGTATTAAAACGTGAACTTGCAACGCTCAGTCATTATCCTGCTATTTCCGTGCTAGACTCAGTAAGTAGGATTATGGAAGAAATCGTTTCACCAAATCATTGGCAACTTGCAAATGAAATGAGAAAAATTTTATCTATTTATAAAGAAAATGAATTGTATTTTAAATTAGGAACGATTCAGGAAAATGCAGAAAATGCTTATATTTTTGAATGTAAAAATAAAGTAGAAGGTATAAATACATTTTTAAAACAAGGTCGATCAGATCGTTTCCAATTTGCTGATATTGTTGAAGCAATGCACCATATAGTATAAGACCTTGCGCCATGCAGGTCTTATTTTTTTGTTTTTTAATATTTCACAGATTTTTTTGGAAAAAAACTATATAATAGAAAAAGAGAGCGTTATAATAGGAAGGGGCTATAAAAACAGGTGGATAAGCAACAGTACGATACGATAAAATTGCAAATAAATCAAGAAAAAGAACAGATCTTGAAAGAAGTGTATGAATTAACAGCTGAAAAAAGAAAAATAGAACAAAAAAAAGAATATGATTTATATGTTGTAAAATCGCGTAGTAAAGTCGTACAAACTGGACAGCGTATTATGGCTGGCATGCTTTCGTCACATACGTTTTCACCTGAAAGAATAGAAGAATGGAATCGGAAAATTAAAAAAACGGAAGATTTTATTCAAAAAAATGAAAGCCTTTTAGAACAAGTAAAAGAAAAAGAACGTGTCATTGATGAGATGTATCAAGAAGATTGTAGAAAGCTTGCGAAAATACGAGAAAAGCAGGAAGAAAAAATGCTTCTTGATTTGAAAATGTGTATGAATGGATGAGGTGAATGTAGTGATACAGTCTGTATTACCGGTGCAACAAAGTTTACCTCCGCAAAAAGAAAAAGGGCTAGAAGTACAATCTAAAAGTGAAGATTCTTCATTCGATCATGCGATGAGAATGGAAAACAAAAAGCAGCCGAAAACGGAGAAAACAAAGCGAGAAGATGCACCAGAAGATAGAAAAGAAAACATTCTTTCTAAAAAACCGGAAACGAAAGAAGAGCCAAGTGTAAAGAAAGAAGAAAAAAAAGAGACAGAACAGTTATTGTTAGCTGTATCTGAGCAAATGGTTGCAATTGAGCAATTACGCGTGCAGCCAGAATTGTTATATCAATACATACAAAAAATACAAGAGCTATATAAAGAATATGGAAATATAAAACTTAACGAATTACCTGCAGGTGAATTACAACAATTACAAGAACTTCTTTCCAATATGAATATCAAAAATGCTATATGTTTAGAAGATACAATGCAAATGGTTTTAGACAAAGTGAAGATGCCAGAGCAAATGATGCAAATATTGAACGTTGTAGAAAAAGAAACTTGTAATATTGCAAAAAAACAAGAAGAATTCAAAGACTTAGATGTAGATTTTCCGAAAGCTGAGAGTGAAGATGTCAAGGTAGAGTTGCCAGAAGGTGATGTATTCAACGATTCGAATTCTGCCGGTGCGGAGTTATTAAATAAAGCGACGAGTACTGATCAAATAGGAAAATCCAATAGTGGCGCTGAGAAAGTTTCATTGCCTGACTTAGGAAAGAAAATGGAAGCACAAGTAGAAGCCTTGCAAAAGTTTGTAGTGAAACAAGAACGTGTGTTATTCCAGTTAAATCCAGAAAAACTTGGTACATTAACAGTGTTTATGAAAAAACATGGAGATCAAATTGATGTTCATGTGGAAATGGAAAAACACGATGCGAAGAAACGTGTTGAAATCATTTTTGATGAATTGAGACTGAAGTTAAAAGAAAAAGAAATCAATATTCAAATTAGCTATTCAGATAAAGATGAAAATCGTAAAGAACAGCGAGAACAAGAGCAAAGGCAAAAGCAGCAATTAGCAAGTACGAAACATGAGAAACAAGAATCAAAAGAATTTGCGGGATTATTGGAGGAATAAAGCGTGCCAACAGTTGGATTAAATACAACGAGTACAAATCATATTCCGTTGCAAGCAGGAGCGCAGAATAGGAACGCACCTGTTAACGGTGCACAACCGGCAGTAGGGCAAATGAATGGAGTATCAGCAGGAGAACAAAAAACTCCTGGAGTAATGGGAAAAGATGATTTTCTGAAATTGTTTTTATCGAGTTTCCAGCACCAAGATCCATTTAATGCGATGGATATGAATCAAATGATGAACCAAACAGCGCAGTTATCTCTTATGGAACAAGTGCAGAATATGACAAAGGCAGTTGACTCTTTAAGAACGACAATGTATTCGACAGCGCTTGATGGTGGAATGAAGTTTTTAGGGAAGTACGTAAGAGGTATTGACGGTGACGGTAAAAAAGTAACTGGTCAAGTAGAGACAGTTCGCCTTGCAGAAAATAACGATGTACAGCTCGTTATTGATAATAAAATTGTATCCCTTCGTTTCGTTGAGAGAGTGTCTGATAAACCAATTGGAGAAACGAATCCAGAAGATGCGAAGAAAGACGATCAAAAAGTAGCGGAAGAAGAAAAAACTACAAATTCATAAGGAGTGTCCATATATTATGATTAAAGCGTTATATACAAGTATTACAGGAATGAATGCAACACAAAATGCATTAAGTGTAACTTCAAATAATATCGCCAATGCACAAACGGTTGGTTATAAAAAACAAAAAGCTATGTTCGATGATTTACTGTACAACAATTCAATTGGTGCGAAAGGCGACGATAGATACGCAGGGACGAACCCGAAAAGTATTGGTAACGGTGTGAAAATGAGCGGAACGGTGACGGATTATACCGATGGTACAATTACGTTAACTGGTGGTAAAACACAAGCGGCAATGGAAGGTAATGGTTTCTTCGTTGTAGGTGATTCAAAAGCTGGAAATATGGAATTTACACGTAAAGGAACATTTACAATATCTTCAGATTACTATATTACGAATACGGAAGGGCAATATGTATTCGCTTATCCAGCAGATCCATCAACTGGTAATGTTGATTTATCTGGTATCCCAGGACCATTGCAAGTTCCAATGGGATCAGCAATCGGTGGTATTCGAACGTCAAAAGGAGTCGTTGGAGGGAACATTCCAGCAGATGCAAAACAGATTACGCAAGAATTGCCTGTATACGATAATGCCGGTAATACATGGACAATGCGCGTGGAGTTTAAACAAGATGGTGAACATAATTATAAATATAAAGTATATATGCGTAACGAATCGAAAAAAGAAACAGCGTTTAACGAGGTTAATGGCGCAGGTGGTGAGGTGAAATTCGATGCGGTAGGGAAGCCGGATCCGGTAAACCCTGAAGCGAATATTCCCTTTAATGGTGGAACAGTAAAAATAGATTTTAGTAAATTAACAAACCACCCGACAGAGAAAACATTAGCAGTAACAGATGTAGATGGTAGAGCAGCAGCGACTGTAAAAGATTGCTTTATTGCTGACGGTGGATATGTGATGGTAAAATACTCGGATGGAAGTATGAAAGCTGCGGGTCAATTAGCTGTTGCAATGTTCCCGAACGAAGGCGGCTTAATGAAAACTGGTAATGGTAACTATACAGCGACGAATACAACTGGTATTTTAGCAATGGGTGTATCTGGTCAAAATGGTGCAGGAAAAGTACGTGGTAGTGCACAAGAAGGTGCAAACGTAGATTTATCTGTAGAATTCGTTGACTTAATGTTATACCAACGTGGATTCCAAGGAAATGCGAAAGTAATTAAAATTTCAGATGAAGTATTAAACGAAGTTGTAAACTTAATTCGATAATATATAATAAAGAAAAATTGTAATGTAGTAGAAAGGGTTTTTTATTCGTATGACAAGACAAGAACGAATTTTACAATTGCCTTTTTTCGAAAATAAACGTGACCTTGCAGAGCAAGTGTTAAAAATGGAACGAGAAGAGCATGTATATTTACCAGATCAATTTGAAATTAAGCAAGTGCCTCCCTATTCATTTGGTGAAAAACAAGCAATCATTGGCCGTATTCATGAATTTTATTTCGTAAGTGTTGGTAGTGAGGGCGAGTGGAAGTATCAACTGTTTAAAGATGAGATGAAGTGCCGTGAGTTTTTTGTTACGTTATCAGGGATAACGGATCAGCAAATTGCGTTTTGGTTTAATAACATCGAGTTACTGAAAAGATCTTAAAAGATTTTAAAAGCTCTTTTTTTAGGTTTTGAGAGAGGAACTGGCGATGTGTGGTGGCGGTCAGTGCCTAATAGTGTCTCGACCGGTGTGTAAGACCAGAGATATGGAGAGTTACTAGGGTAGCCGAAGAAGAGATAAACGAAGTGTAGATAACAGCTATAATCTGTACGTAGTTGTAAGACCAGAGATATGAGAGGTACTGGGTGGTTTTGGGAAAAGATAATCATTTCATGGTAGACCAGTACCTTTTGGATCGTTAATGATGATAGATTTTTATAAAAGGAGAGGTGAGGAGGATGGCGCAGAATAAGTATCGCGTTACATTCATTTCGCCGAGTGAGGTTGAGCAGCGGACTGTAATGACAGCGAGTAGTTTGCCAGATTTAATTCGTAAAGTAGAGAGTATTATTGCAGATCCTAACGGTTATTTTGTAAATGATAAAAAAAATAATTGCTATTTTAAAGTTATTAAAGAAAATGTTACTTTCATTCAATATGAGTTGCTATTTTCAGATAAAGAGATTCATATTGAAAAATTAAAACATATAGCACCGGCAGTATTAAAACGATTATTTGAAAAAATAAATGATCCGGAACTATATGCACTTGCGCTACTGGATGTTGATATAGCAACGAAAGAATATGTGCTAGAAGTAATGAATACCGAGTTAAGAATAAGAGTCGAAACAGAGCTTTCGAAAAAATGGGAAGCAATGCCGACAGAAATTGTAGGAGCGCAAGAAGTGTTATTAGAAGCACTTTCTTCGTTTATACAAGAGTAATCACCTTTTTAAATAAAGAAATGAATCGTTCGACTATCTATATTTTTTATATAGGTAGTTGACTTTTTCGTTTTAATAAAGCTTAATAATTAGATATACGGAAATAATGAAAGGGGAGCGACACCTTTATGTCACAAGCACAAAGTATTTTATTAGAAAGCGGAACAAATGAATTAGAGATTGTTACATATACTGTTGGTGAAAACCTATTTAGTATTAACGTAATGAAAGTACGTGAAATCATTAATCCATTCCCTGTTACAACTGTGCCAGAATCTCATCATGCAGTTGAAGGTGTTGTTCAAGTACGCGGTGAAATTTTACCAGTTATTAACTTAGCGACAGCTCTTAATTTAAAATCGACAAAGCCACTTGATCAAACGAAATTTATCATTTCAGAATTAAACCAAATGAAAGTTATTTTCCGCGTGGATGAAGTGCATCGTATTCAACGTATTTCTTGGGAGCAAATTGATGAACCAGCTTCATTATCTATGGGATTAGAAGAAACGACATCTGGTATTGTAAAACTAGATGGAAAAATCATCTTACTATTAGATTACGAGAAAATTGTATGTGAAATTAGCGGTACTGGTTATGATAATAAATCACTTTCAAAATTAGAACAAAAAACAGATCGCGGTGAAAAAATTATTTATATTGCGGAAGATTCAGCAATGCTTCGTCAAATATTAGAAGAAACATTATCATCAGCTGGATATACGAAAATGAACTTCTTTAGCAATGGTGCAGAAGCGTTAGCGCAAATTGAAAAGCTAGCGAAAGAGCAAGGAGAAAAAATGTTTGAACATATTCACATGTTAATTACGGATATTGAAATGCCGAAAATGGATGGACACCATTTAACGAAAGTAATTAAAGATAGTGAAATCATGAATCGTTTACCAGTCGTTATTTTCTCTTCCTTAATTACAAATGAATTATTCCATAAAGGCGAAGCGGTAGGGGCAAATGCGCAAGTAAGTAAGCCAGATATTCAAGAGTTAATCGGTTTAGTAGATAAGTTAGTGTTGTAAAAGATTTTTAAAAGCACTTTTTTGCTTGAATAGAAGCTTTAGCCATGTGTGGCAGCGGTTAGTGCCTAATAGAGCCCTATGCCATGTTAAGACCAGAGATATGTAGCGGGTTTTTTTAGGTAAGTGGAAGAAGTGGGGCAGTGAGAGTGGTGGTGGCGGTTAAGCCACACGCGATGTGAGGTTTTAATTGAAGATTTGTAGATTCTACTTATAACTCTATTCTTTTAGTGGAGAGAAGGGAACTAACCGTGTGTAGTATTGGTTAGTTCCTTTTTAGTGTTTTATACTCTGTATAGGTGGAAAGATGGGGTGTTTGTGGTTGTATGTATGAAAAATCTTCATTTGAAGATTTTTGATTTGAAAATATAAAAATGTATCTTTGGATTTTTTTAGTAATATTTCGTGATAACGCAAATTTTTTCGGTGAAATTACATTCTAAATACCATATAATATAATTAAAAGTGATTAATATGCAATTATGCATATTAATGAAAAAATCTTTTTCTATTTCTATACTTTCTATACATTTTTGTATGTTTATTATTTGACAGACAATTTCGAAATGTTATAATATGGATATGAAAAAATTTCTATTTTCTAAAAAGACATGGGAGTCAGATGAGAATTGTGAAAGGATGAGGGGGAGTGGCACAGATTATGTATCACCACACAGCAATCAATGTATTAAGTCTCTTACAAAACATGTCAAATAATAAAATGAACGATATGCAACTAGAAGCGGAATTTAAAAAAATAGAAAAACAATTCCAAGTAAAATATGAAGAACTAGTTGATTTATATAATAGAATGGTATTATTTCAAATAGATATAGAAAAACATGGCGGGATGCGAGCATATGAAAAATCAACGATCACATGGCTCAAGTCTGAACTAGAGTTACTGTATGAAGTGTATCAATTTTGCCAACGTCACGGTTTAAACATTATTAATATTTCAAAATATGTTAGTAAAAATGAACTAAATCTTTTCCCGAAAACAGAAAGTCAATTACAAAATACGTATTACAAATTAAAAAAACGTGAAATACCGTTTGAAAATATCGAAAAACAAAAACCTGGACGAAAGCGAAAATATATACCTGTAAAAGAAGCAAATGTTGCAACGAAAAAAGAAAACAACCAAGTATTAAAAGAGGAAATCCAGCATAAAGAGAGTGAAAAAAGCCTCGTAACAGTTATATCGGGTATCGTTGATAACTTTGAGACAATTAGTCAACATAGTGAAAGAAAAGAAGATGAACTGCATCAGTTTATGGAAGGTATTTATAAGCTTTCTAGCATGGCCGCAGGGCATTTTAAAGAAGAGTCTAATAGAAGTAGTCTAGAAAGTGAATTGCGTGCGCTACAATTGGAAAACGAAAGGTTAAAACGAGAAAAAGAAGAACTCGTGCAAGATGTGAAAGATATGACGCAACATTTAATTAGTTTTATTAAAAGTTCGGATGTCAATCAAATTCGTAAATTACCAACCTTCGTACAAGAATGCAAAATAGAATTAAATAAGCTAGGTTTATATAATCCACAAGACGGAAAAATGAAAATAAGGATCGACCGTAGAGGACAAGTTATGACGGTAGCGCCATAAAAGTATTGGGTACAAAATAAAAGGGAAATACATAGTGTATATGTATTTCCCTTTTATTTTGTATGGAATCGTTTTAAAGAGTGGAAAGACAATTATAATTGCAGTAATTTAGAAACCATTTGCGGAATTTGATTTGCTTGTGAAACCATACTAAGCGCAACTTCGGTTAGCAATTTAAACTTTAAAAAATCACTCATCTCTTGCGCCATATCCGCATCTTCAATTTGAGAAGCAGCATCTGTTAACGCTGTACTTTGGCTATTTAAATTTTCGATATTAAATTGCAGTCGGTTGATCATAGCCCCGAGATCGGCACGGTGAAGTGATACATTTTGTAAAGCTTCTTCAATTTTACGAATCGCCGCTCTTGCTTCTTGTTCTGTTGAAATGTTGATGTCATGTTGTGTAGGAGAAGGGGGAATATGTTTCGTTACATTTACTGTATGACCAATATCATCTAACGTAACAGTCCGGTTTTGACCGTCAAATACGGATAAATCATTAAACGCAGTCGTCTCATCAATATAGCCAATTTGTTCTGCTAGAGATTGAAACTCTTTATTTAGTGAATCACGGTTTTTATTTGAATTTGTACCATTTGCAGATTGAACAGCTACATCACGCATACGCTGTAAAACATTCGTCACAGTTTGAAGTGCTGCTTCCGCTGTACGAAGCATCGATATCGCATCCTCATTATTTCGAATTGCCACGCGCATACCACTCGCTCTCGCATGCATACGAGTCACAATCGCAATATTAGCTGGATTATCAGAAGCGTTATTTAACTTCTTACCAGTCGCCAAATGCTCCATCGCAACATTCATACGCTTCTCATTCTCATACAACGACTGCCTAGCATTCATACTTAAAACATTCGTACCAATACGCATAATAGACACTCCTTATAGATTGATATAGTTAGTGTTCTAAAGCTAATAAACGGTCATGAAAAGATAAAAGGCTTGCTGTTTGTGTTTTAACATAAAAGGGAATCAAGATAAGCAATGACGGCTTCTGCATATCGTGGATATTCTCTTTCACATAAAAAAGAAGTTTTTATAAATAATCTATCTATATAGAAAAAATAAACCTCTCCGCAAACAGAGAGGTTTATTTTTGAAAATAACTCAAATGGCTTATTGTAATAATTTAGAAACCATTTGTGGAGTTTGGTTTGCTTGAGAAAGCATGCTGATTCCAGCTTCGTTCAAGATTTTGAACTTAGTCATTTCAGACATTTCTTTCGCCATGTCAGCGTCTTCGATTTGAGAAGCTGAAGCTGCCATGTTAGAAGCTTGGTTATTTAAGCTTTCTACGTTGAAGTCAAGACGGTTTAATGTAGCACCTAGGTCAGCACGGCTACCTGCGATAGATGCAATCATGCCATCGATAGCTTTAATTGCTTCGTTAGCGTTTTGAATTGCTTGAGTATCATCTTCTCCTGCGCCTTCAGCCCCTTTTGTAGCTGCTTTTGCTGCTCCAACTGTTTCATTTGAAATAGAAAGTGAGGCTAGAGTCTTTTCGTTGCCTTTTAGAGTAGTACTTGAAACATTTGCTAATTTAATATCGATAGTTCCACTAGTTTTTGTAGTACCTTCAGTTCCTGTACCTTCAGTTCCTGTACCTTCAGTTCCTGTACCTTCAGTTCCTGTACCTTCAGCTGCTTTTTGAACAGGTGCTGCTGTAGTAACTTGACCGTCATCGAAGCTATGGATTTTAACAGAAGTATTGTCACCATTTAATAGAGTTTTTCCGTTAAATTGAGTGTTTTGCGCGATATAATCGATTTGTTCTCTTAGTTGAGTAAATTCTTTTTGTAACGCACCACGGTTTTCGTTTGTGTTTGTACCATTCGCAGATTGTACTGCAAGGTCACGCATACGAAGTAAGATGTTTGATACAGAGTTCATTGCTGAATCAGCTGTACGGATCATAGAGATACCGTCTTGAGTGTTACGAGATGCAACACCTAATCCGTTTTCTTTTGAACGCATACGAGTAGCGATTGCAAGCCCAGCCGCATCGTCAGCTGCGCTGTTAATGCGTTTACCGCTTGATAAACGGTTCATAGAAACGTTCATTTTGTCTTGGTTTTGGCGCATGTATTCTTGCGTACGCATGCTATTAATGTTTGTATTAATTCTCATGTTAAAGAACCCCCATTTTTTTATATTGACTTTTCTGCAAATTGAAAAACGGTAATATGCGAAAAAATCGATTTCGAATTTATTTTAAGCCTTGCTATATCAAGTGTCAACTGAAAATTTGAATTAATAAATATAAAAAAATAACAGTTTAACAATTTAGTCGTTTTTTTATTACAATATAATTGCAAAGGATTATTGCAAACTTTACGAAAAAACTCTAATATTAGATTATCTTTGTTTACCGAAAAGGTGATATTATGGTAATTGGAAATATAGTAAAAGAAGTACTTGCATATAAAAAAGGACAGTTTCAGCAAAAGTTAAGTAGTCCGGAGGCTTTTGTTAGTAGTCGCTTTCAAGAAAAGTTGCAGAGCGAACCTATGAAGGAGACGAAGGCTACTACGCAGCCGGCTAAAGTAGAAGATATGAGTCAGCCGGTACAATCTACGAAAATAGAAGCGGTTGTGAATAAACCGGAAGCATCTATTCATAAAGTAGAGGAAGTAAGTAAGCCGGAAGAAAAGCCTGAAACGAAGAAAGTTGATGACGTGCAAGTCGCGCAAAAAGAGTTTGAACGACGTTTCCCGGAAACGAAAAATGAGGCTGTTGATACGTGGGGATTAACGAAGAAGTATAATATTCAAAAAATACGTTCTTCAAATGAAGGGAAGTATGAGGATATTATAGATAGAGTAAGTCGTACATACGGAATTCCGAAAACGTTAATTCAAAAAATGATTGAAGTAGAGTCTGATTTTAATCCGAAAACGGTGTCGCATGCAGGGGCGATGGGCCTTATGCAGCTTATGCCGGCGAATGTAAAAGAGATGGGTATAAAAAATCCATTTTCACCAGCTGAAAGTATTGAAGGCGGTGTGAAAGAGTTAAGCGGTTATTTAAAGAAAAATAACGGTGACTTAGTATTGGCGCTTGCTTCTTATAATGCTGGTCCTGGTAATGTGAGAAAGTACGGAGGCGTACCTCCATTTAAAGAAACGCAAGGATATATTAAAAAAATATTAAATATCGACGTTTCAAAATAAGAGATTTCATTATATAGAGAGAACATGAAATTTTCGTGAACATGATATGGGAGTTGGCTAGATTTGAAATTACAAGATGATATTCCGTTAACAATTTATTTTGAAATCGGAAATACGAAAAAGAAAATTGAAGATCTGCTTCATATTACGAAAGGTACATTGTATCGTCTTGAAAATTCAACGAAAAATACGGTGCGTCTTATGCTTGAGAATGAAGAGATTGGGACCGGAAAGATTTTGACGAAGAATGGAAAAATGTACGTTGAAATCGTTGAATTGAAAAGGTAGGGAAGGGGATTTTCATGAGTGGCGATAAATTAAGCCAAGAGCAAATTGATGCCCTGCTGAAGGCGGTAAATGAAGGCGAGGAAATGCCGGCTTTCGCACAAGAAGCAGGGAAGCAAGATAAATTTCAAGAGTATGATTTTAATAGACCAGAGAAGTTCGGTGTTGAACATTTACGTAGTTTGCAAGCGATTGCTTCGACGTTTGGAAAACAGACGTCACAGACGTTGTCAGCGCGTATGCGTATTCCGATTGACTTAGAGCCTTCGACAGTGGAGCAAGTTCCATTTACAAGTGAATACGTGGAGAAAATGCCGAAAGATTATTATTTATATTGCGTCATTGATCTCGGGCTTCCAGAGCTTGGAGAAATTGTTATTGAGATTGATTTAGCATTTGTTATTTACATTCATGAGTGCTGGCTTGGCGGAGATAGTAAACGTAATTTTACGATGCGTAGACCATTAACTGCGTTCGAGTTTTTAACACTTGATAATATATTTGCGCTTCTATGCAAAAATTTAGAGCAATCATTTGAAAGTGTTGTGGCGATTAAACCGACATTTGTAACGACAGAGACAGATCCGAATGCACTTAAGATTACGACAGCGAGTGATATTATTTCATTACTGAACGTAAATATGAAAACGGATTTTTGGAATACGACAGTTCGTATTGGGATTCCGTTCTTATCTGTTGAAGAAATTATGGATAAGTTAACGTCTGAAAATATTGTTGAACATTCTTCAGATAAACGTAAGAAGTATACGTCTGAAGTGGAAGTGAAAGTAAATCAAGTGTATAAACCAGTTCACGTTGCGATTGGTGAGCAGAAGATGACGATGGGCGAGATTGAACAAATTGAAGAAGGCGATATTATTCCGCTCCATACGAAAGTTTCGGATGAATTGCTTGGTTTTGTAGATGGAAAGCATAAATTTAATTGTTTTATTGGAAAAGATGGAACGCGTAAGGCGCTCTTATTTAAAAGTTTTGTAGAGTAGGAGGATCCATATGAAGCATGAAGTATCTCCTGTGTCATTAATGGGGTTAGAAGAATTTGCAGGAAAGCGAAATGAAACTAGTAAAGCACATATTGATACTGTTTCAGATATTTCGATTGAACTTGGTGTAAAGCTTGGGAAAACATCTATTACGCTCGGTGATGTGAAACAGTTAAAAGTGGGCGATGTTCTGGAAGTAGAGAAAAACTTAGGACATAAAGTAGATGTGTATTTAAGTAATATGAAAGTTGGCATTGGAGAAGCGATCGTAATGGACGAGAAGTTCGGTATTATCATTTCTGAAATTGAAGCTGACAAGAAGCAAGCTGCGCTTATGAAAGCGCAAAGTCAAATGCAAGATAAAGAGTAGAGGAGGAGTCATATGTCGTATATGACGACCTTATTTCAAGTCGTTTTACTGTTTGGTGCGCTCGGCTACGGTGCCTATTTTATGACGAAAAAGACGCGCAAACAGCAGTTTTTTAAACAAGGTGAAAATGGCCATATTCAAGTGAAAGACGGCGTGTATTTAAATCATCAAACGAGCGCCTTTTTATTTGAAGTAGACGGCAAGCAAGTGTTCACTGTTATTAGTAATAACGGTGTACAATCTGTGCAATTAACAGGAACAGGAAATCAGTTTCAACAAGCGCTAGAAGACGCGGTGAAGAGTGAAACGAAAAAAGTAGAGGATCCATCATGAGAATAAAGAAACAGTTATCATTATTAGCCGTTATTTTCGTATTTTCTATCGTTTTTTCAATTATTTTTGTAAATCCAGCGTATGCAGCCCAAAACGGTTTTATTAATTTCGAAAATGGAAAAGAGTTTACGAGTAATTCAAGTGTACAATTATTTGCGCTCGTTACCCTTTTATCATTATCTTCATCTATCGTTCTATTATTTACACATTTTACTTATTTTATGATCGTTCTTGGGATTACACGTCAAGGACTTGGGGTAATGAATTTACCACCGAACCAAGTGCTCGTTGGACTCGCCTTATTTTTATCACTCTTTACGATGCAGCCTGTTCTTGGGCAACTAAAGAGCGATGTGTGGGATCCGATGACGAAAGAGAAAATAACGGTAAGCCAAGCTGCGGAAACGACAGCACCGATTATGAAAGAGTATATGTCAAAGCATACGTATAAGCATGATTTAAAAATGATGCTGAAAGTGCGCGGAGAAGAATTACCGAAAGATTTGAAAGATCTATCCTTATTTACGCTCGTACCATCCTTTACGTTAACGCAAATCCAAAAGGGATTATTAACAGGGATGTTCATTTATTTAGCGTTTGTATTTATAGATTTGATTATTAGTACACTTTTAATGTACCTCGGGATGATGATGGTACCGCCGATGATTTTAAGTTTACCGTTTAAAATACTCGTTTTCGTATATTTAGGTGGATATACAAAAATCGTCGACATTATGTTTAAAACGGTCGCCTGAAGCGTTTGATGCTATGTGATAGGAGTCATATAAATGAATACGTCACCAATTATAGATATTTTTCAAACCTTTTTTTATAAAGGGGTTATGATTTTAATGCCGGTTGCCGGCGTAAGTATGATTGTCGTTATTATTATCGCAGTCATTATGGCGATGATGCAAATTCAAGAGCAAACGCTGACGTTTTTACCGAAAATGGCGAGTATTGTACTCGTTATTATCATTTTAGGTCCTTGGATGTTTCAAGAGTTAACGACGCTTATTTTAGATTTATTTGATAAAATTCCATCGCTATTGCGTTCGTACTAAGATAGGTGGACTGAAATGAATATGGAATTATGGGCGGCGACGTTTTTTGCGTTTTGCCGCATTACTTCATTTTTATATTTTTTACCGTTTTTCTCTGGTCGATCTATTCCAGCAATGGCGAAGGTTACAGTTGGACTTGCTCTTTCCATTACAGTTGCAGATCAAGTTGATGTCTCTCACATAAAGACAACTTGGGACGTAGCAGCTTATGCAGGTACGCAAATAGTAATTGGATTATCGCTTTCAAAAATTGTAGAAATGCTGTGGAACATTCCGAAAATGGCCGGGCATATTTTAGACTTTGATATCGGTTTATCACAAGCAAGTTTGTTTGATGTAAATGCAGGCTCACAGTCTACTTTACTATCAACCATTTTTGATATATTTTTTCTCATTATTTTTATTTCACTTGGCGGCATTAATTATTTCGTTGCCACGATTTTAAAGTCGTTTCAATATACAGAGGCGATTTCAAAATTGTTGACGACTAGTTTTTTAGATAGTCTACTCGCAACGTTATTATTTGCGATCACATCAGCGGTTGAAATTGCACTTCCGCTTATGGGAAGTTTATTCATCATTAACTTTGTTTTAATTTTAATCGCAAAAAACGCTCCGCAATTAAACGTTTTTATGAATGCGTATGTGATTAAAATTACGTGTGGTATTTTGTTTATTGCGATGAGTGTACCGATGCTCGGTTATGTGTTTAAAAATATGACGGATGTATTACTTGAGGAATATACGAAACTATTTAACTTTTTCTTAACGAAGTAGGGGGACGCACATGGCAAAGGATAATAAAACAGAAAAGGCCACCCCGCAGAAGCGTAAGAAATCGCGTGAAGAAGGGAATATTGCCCGGAGTAAAGATTTAAATAATTTATTTTCCATTCTTGTATTAGCAGTTGTCGTTTACTTTTTCGGAGATTGGCTCGGGTTTGAGATTGCCAATTCTGTATCGGTGCTGTTTGATCAAATTGGAAAAAATACAGATTCAACCGAGTATTTTTATATGATGGGGATGTTACTACTAAAAGTATCAGCACCTATATTAATACTCGTATACGCTTTTCATTTATTCAATTATATGATTCAAGTCGGTTTCTTATTTTCTTCTAAAGTGATTAAGCCGAAAGCGTCGCGTATTAACCCAAAAAACTATTTTACGAGATTGTTTAGTCGTAAAAGTTTAGTAGATATTTTGAAATCACTGTTTTATATGGGATTAATCGGTTACGTCGCTTACGTGCTCTTTAAAAAGAATTTAGAGACAATCGTGAGTATGATTGGATTTAACTGGACTGCGTCACTTACTGAAATTATTAGGCAAATTAAATTTATCTTCTTAGCGATTTTAATTATATTAATCGTTCTTTCTATTATTGATTTTATTTATCAAAAATGGGAGTACGAACAAGATATTAAGATGAAAAAAGAAGAAGTAAAACAAGAGCATAAAGATAATGAAGGGGACCCGCAAGTAAAGGGAAAACGAAAAAACTTTATGCACGCTATATTGCAAGGGACAATTGCGAAGAAGATGGATGGCGCAACGTTTATTGTAAACAACCCGACTCATATTTCAGTCGTACTCAGGTACAATAAACACGTTGATGCAGCCCCAATTGTCGTTGCAAAAGGGGAAGATGAGCTCGCTTTATATATACGAACGCTTGCCCGTGAACAAGAAATACCAATGGTGGAAAACCGTCCGCTTGCTCGTTCTTTATATTATCAAGTCGAGGAAGATATGGCGATTCCAGAAGATTTATACGTAGCTGTAATTGAAGTTATGCGCTATTTAATTCAAACGAATGAACTTGAAGTATAATAGCGCGTTTGGAGGAGATCTCTTTGTTTAAGATAGATTCTGCAAGAACCTATTTTTCTATCTTTTTAGCAGCGTCATTCGTAGTGGCGCTCTTAATTCCACTTCCACCATTTATACTTGATATCATTATCGTTTTTCTACTAAGTATGTCAGTGCTTATTTATATGCGAGCGACAAGTATTAACGAGTGGGATGAATTAAAGTCATTTCCGACGATGTTGTTATTAATCGGGATTTTCCGCGTATCGATTAACGTATCGACGACGCGAGCGATTTTGACAAACGGAAATGCCGGTCATGTTATTGAAGAGTTCGGCCAGTTCGTAATTGGCGGGAACTTATTAATTGGTATCGTTATTTTTACAGTATTAATTATATTCCAGTTTATCGTTGCAAACGGTGCATCTCGTACAGCTGAAGTTGCAGCTCGTTTTACACTTGATTCTTTACCAGGGAAACAAATGTCGATCGATGCTGATTTAAACCAGCGTATTATTTCAGAAAAAGATGCACAAGCAAAACGAAAAAAATTAAATATGGAAACAGAGTTTTACGGGGCGATGGATGGTGCCGGGAAGTTCATTAAAGGGGACGTTATTTTCGGGATTGTCATTTTATTCGTAAACATCATTTTCGGTTTAATTGTCGGAATGATGCAGCAGGGCATGAGCTTTGGTGAAGCGGCTCTTCATTACACGCAGTTAACTGTCGGTGATGGAATTGTAAACCAAATCGGTTCTTTAATGCTTGCGATTTCAACAGGTATTATTGTAACGCGTGTATTTGACGGTTCACCGGATACAGTAACAGAAGGTATCTTTAAAGAGTTATTAGCGCATGAAGTCGTTGTATATGCGCTCGGTGGTTTATTTATCGCAATGGGTATTTTTACTCCGCTACCATTTCTACCGTTCGCACTCGTTGGTGGAACAATTATCTTCTTAGGAATTCGAAATAAAAATCGAATGAAGAAAGAAAAAGAAGATGAGCTTCAAAAAGAATTAGAAATGATTCAAGGCGAAGATGAGCAATTGCAACAAGTGGAAGATTCATTTGGCGTATTTACAGATAAATATCCAATTATTGTAGAACTAGGTTTAGATTTAGCGGCACTTGTAAAGCAGAAAATTAACGGGGAAACAGCTCGTGATAAAGTTGTTCTTATGAGGAAATCGATTATTACCGACCTTGGTATTAACGTTCCTGGAATTAACTTTAAAGATAATACGAGTTTTAGACCGCGCGGACGTTACATTATTCGCATTAAAGGTGCGAAGGCAGCTGAAGGTGTTTTGAAATCAGGTTACTTATTAGCGCTGAAAACACCAAATGTAATGGCCGATTTAGATGCAGAACCGGCGAAAGATCCGATTTTTGGCGAGGATGGATATTGGATTTTAGAACATATGGTACAAGATGCACAAATGAAAGGCTATCAAGTATTAGAGCCACTTAGCATATTAATTACACATTTAGATGTTGTCGTTAGACGTAACCTGCATGAGTTAATTCAGCGTCAACATGTAAAAGATTTAATTAACTCCCTTGAAAATGATAACGGCGTTTTATTAGAAGAGATTAAGAAGAAAGAAATCGACTTATCACTTGTTCAAAATGTTATTAAGCAATTGCTAAAAGAAGGTATTTCTATTCGTGATTTACCAACTATTATTGAAGGTATTATTGACGGAAAAGAAATTTATCAAAATCATGTTGACGGCGTAACGTCATTCGTCCGTGAATGTATTTCAAAAGTGATTTGTGAAAATGCGAAAAATCCTGACGGGAAAATATATGCGGCGCTCTTTTCAGATTCAATTGAGTTAGATGCAGACGTTGTGAACAATTCTTATCAAGGTTATTTATTAAACTGGGATTTAGATTTAGAAACGCGAGTCGTTGAACAAGTACAACGCGTATTGAAACAAGCGAGGTTAATGGGAAGGGAACCAGTATTATTAACGCGTAGAAAAGATTTCAGGTTTGCGATTGTAAGACTTCTTGAGCGTTATCAAGTAGAAGCGCAAGTACTTTGTATTAGCGAATTAGCACCAGAAATTGTTGTAGATCAAATTGCCTATATTGAATAGTAGGGGGTGAAGTAATGGAAAGTACAGAAAAGAAAGAAGCGTTAATGCGAATAAAAGCAGCTTCGAAAAATGAATTGTATCGAAAGTTATTTGACCAATATGGTACAGATTATTATTACGTTGTCGATGAAAGTGTAAAACGCAATATCCCGTTTTTTTGGAAAAAGAATTATGAAATGTTAGTTGCTTTTCCAGAGAATAAACAGGAAGAAGTGAACGAAGGCACAGCTCAATTTCATGAACAATTAATGGATGTTGTAAATGATTCTTCAGAACAAATTGTGAAGGCGAACGGAATTCAATCGGTACTGCACAATTTAGAAAACGTGACGACTCCTATGTCGTACGCGGCGATGCAAACAGGAAATAGTGAAGAATGGGCAAGAAAGAAAGAGAAACTATTAAAGCTGTTTGAAAAAGGTATCGTCGTTGTGAAACAGACGGAAGAAACGAAAGTAACGAAAAAGCAAAAAGCTGTGAAAAAAGTCGTTCCCGTCAAAAAAGAAGAAGTGGTTGTAAAAAAAGAAAAGCAAGAATCTGTACCATTTATTATTCAAAAAGTAATTCGCATGCTAGAACAAAACGATGTAGAACAATACTTCATTCATGCATATGCTGAAAAGTTAAAAGTGAAGTTTGAGAATGCAACGATGATTACAGAAGAAGAGGTAATCGAATATATATTGGAAGATATGAGCTCTCATTTCAATACGGAAAATGTATTTGAAAAAGAAGTACAAACAATTGCATTAATCGGTCCAACTGGTGTTGGAAAAACGACGACACTTGCGAAAATGGCGTGGCAGTTTCACGGTAAGAAAAAAACGGTTGGTTTTATTACGACCGACCATTCTCGCATTGGGACAGTTCAGCAACTGCAAGATTACGTAAAGACAATTGGATTTGAAGTAATCGCTGTGCGTGATGAAGCTGCAATGACAAGAGCGCTTACGTACTTTAAAGAAGAAGCGCGCGTCGATTATATTTTAATTGATACAGCTGGGAAAAATTATCGTGCGTCAGAAACAGTGGAAGAAATGATTGAAACGATGGGACAAGTAGAGCCAGATTATATTTGTTTAACGTTATCAGCTTCGATGAAAAGTAAAGATATGATCGAAATCATTACGAACTTTAAAGATATTCATATTGATGGTATCGTATTTACGAAATTTGATGAAACAGCAAGTAGTGGGGAATTGTTGAAAATTCCAGCAGTATCATCAGCTCCCATTGTATTAATGACAGATGGACAAGACGTAAAGAAAAACATACATATCGCTACAGCGGAACAATTAGCGAAACAAATGTTGCAAACATCATAGAAAAGAGGTGAAGAATAAGGCAACTGCCTTATTCAATCGAGTATGAACGGTCTTTATATAGGTTCAATGGGTATGATGAATTACATGCAGCGCATTAATGTTCATTCGAATAACGTTGCAAATGCCCAAACGACAGGATTTAAAGCAGAAAATATGACTTCTAAAGTATTTGATGTACAAGACACATATCGCCGCGGTGACGGAGCTGTAACAAATATTGGCTCAGTCGATTACGCTGTAGTACCAGCCGCAACGCATGTGAACTTAGTACAAGGAAATATACAAATGACAAATAGTGCTACAGATTTCTTTTTAGATGACGGTGCAAACGGTACAACATCATTTTTCGTTACATCTAAAAACGATGAAACGTTTTTAACGAGAGATGGTAGTTTTACAATAAATAGTGATCGTTACTTGCAAACATCATCTGGTGCTTTTGTTATGGGAGAAAATAATGAACGTATTCGTATTCCAGAAGGAGCAAAGGTAGCTGTACAAGCAGATGGTACATTATATGATGAAGTAACACAAAATAATATTGCTCGCCTGCAAACAAAAACAGTAGATGCAGAAGCGAATAATCGTCTTGTGCAACGAGGGAACAAAAGCTTTACACTAGCAGAAGGAAATATTGCTGATTTACCGAACGGAACAGGCTTAGTAAAAAACCATATGCTAGAAAATTCAAATGTAGATATGACGAAAGAGATGGCAGATCTAATGACAGATCAAAGGATGATTTCAGCATCACAACGCGTTATGACTTCATTTGATAAAATTTATGAAAAAGAAGCAAATGAAATATTGAGATAGGGGACTTCCGTTAGCGGAAGTCTTTTTTATTTCTGTTTTAAATTTCAGAATTATCAATTGACTTTGTGGAGCTTCTTTTTTATATTAGTAGGTATAACTATAACTACTAAAGAGGTGAGAGTATGACAACGGCATTATATTTAGAAGATGCATACAAAACGAGTTGCGAAACAGAAGTGATAAAAGTAGAAGGAAATAAAGTATATGTAAAAGAAACAGTTTTTTATCCAACTAGTGGAGGGCAGGAATGTGATACGGGTGTCATTGTACAAGATGGGTCTGTATTTGAAGTTGAAAAAGTAAAGAAGGAGCAGGGAGAAATAGTTCACTATATAAAAGATGGAGCTCAAGTAAATTTAGGTCCAGTTAAATTAGAGATTAATTGGGAAAGACGTCATAACTTAATGCGTCATCATTCTTTACTGCATCTTATCGGAGCTGTCGTTTATGAAAAATATGGAGCTCTATGCACTGGAAATCAAATCTATCCTGACAAAGCACGTATCGATTTTAATGAGTTACAAGAGTTATCGAGCGTGGAAGTAGAAGAAATTGTTAAGGAAGTGAATAAACTTATTAAACAAAATAAAGAAATTTCCACTCATTATATGAGCCGCGAAGAAGCAGAAAATGCTGTAGGAATGATTAAAACAGCCATAAACCTCCTGCCAACTACTATACAAGAAATCCGCATTGTTACAATTGAAAATTTAGACGAACAAGCTTGTGGAGGCACACATGTGAAAAATACGAATGAAATAGGAACACTTGTTATTGATAAAGTAAAAAGTAAAGGTAAGCAAAATCGTCGCTTTGAAGTTAGAGCGATTTAGATTGTGAGGAGTACTAATGGATGAAATTATAAAGGAATTACAAAAGCTAGGTTTTTCCCAGTACGAATGTAAAGCGTATATTGGACTACTAAAACATTCCCCAGTAACTGGGTATGAAGTGAGTAAACAAACAGGAGTACCTCGTTCTATGATTTACGAGGTACTAGGTAAGTTAATGGATAAAGGAGCGGTACATATTGTACCTTCTGAACCAGTGAAATATGTACCAGTACCAGCTACCGAATTAATGAATCGAATGCGAAAAGACTTTGAAAAGTCCTTTGAATTTTTAGACGAGAAATTAAATGGTTTAGAACAAGAGCGACAAATAGATGTAATTTCGCATATTCGCTCAAATGATCGTGTTTTGAAGGAAATATGCAATATAATTAATAGAGCGAAGGAAGAGTTATGGATTTCTGTATGGGAAGATCAAGTGCATGAAATTGAGCCATACATTCATCAAAAGGAAGAAGAGGGAGTACATATATTTTCAATCTTATTTGGCGCTCCAGAAACAAAAATAGGAGCGACGTTTCACCATAATTATATGACGCCTCACGTTGTTGAAAAGAGAATGGGTGGTCATTTAACTGTAATTGCGCGTGACGGAGAAGAAGTATTAATTGCGAACTTCTCAAATGATAGCACTTCATGGGCTGTTACAACGTATGACCCAGCTCTAGTTCTCGTTGCTACAGAGTATGTGCGGCACGATATTATGGTTGAAGAAATCACGCAGGAATTTGGAGCTGATAAGTTAGATACGTTATGGCGTGAAAATATAGATTTAGTTCATGTCGTAACAGGAAAACGAACTTTAGAAGGAATGGAGGATGATACGGATGAGTAAAGCTCAGGCACATGTAGCTTTGCAAAGCGATGATACATTTCAGCAAGGAGTAAAAGATTGTTTACCAACTGTATTTGGTTATTTAAGCATCGGTATAGCAGCTGGTGTAATTGCAAAAACAGCAGGTTTCTCCATTATTGAAATTGCGTTTATGTCCACTTTAATTTATGCAGGTTCTGCCCAATTTATATTAGCTGGTATGTATGCAGCTGGTGCACCTGCTTCAGCGATCATTTTCACCGTCTTTTTTGTTAATTTACGCCACCTTCTAATGAGTGCTGCGCTTGCACCGTACTTTACGAAACTGCCTCTATTTAAAAACTTACTAATTGGTTCTCAAATTACAGATGAAACGTTCGGCGTTGCAGTACAGCATGCAGCGCAAAAAGGATATTTAGGCGAAAGATGGATGGTTGGGCTAAATGTAACGGCTTATTTAAATTGGATCCTTGCTACTATTATCGGCGGGCTATTTGGTGAATGGATACCAGATCCGCATACGTACGGTATGGATTATGCATTACCAGCAATGTTTATCGGGTTATTTGTACTTCAGCTCATAAGTAGTAAACCGAAGTTAGCAATTCATCTTACTGTTGCAATTGTAGCAATTATCATCGCATATGTTTCACACTTATTTATGCCAGATAGTATAGCGGTTATTATCGCAACACTACTAGCTGCGACGATTGGAGTGGTGATTGAAAAATGGAAATGAGATTAGATGTAATATTACTTTTATTAGCAGCAGGAGCTGTTACACTCG
This sequence comes from Bacillus cereus group sp. BfR-BA-01408, assembly GCF_022663305.1. NCBI lineage: Bacteria > Bacillati > Bacillota > Bacilli > Caryophanales > Bacillaceae > Bacillus > Bacillus cereus group sp. BfR-BA-01408. The sequence continues at coordinate 101,180 of NZ_JAKUFF010000006.1, forward strand.
TGCCACGTATTTTACCTCTACTCGTATTTAGTAAACTACAAATTCCAGACTGGGGTTTAAAATGGTTAAATTACATACCAATCGCGATATTAGCAGCACTTTTAGCACAAGTATTATTTATGCATGAGACGATGCAGTGGGATTACCTGATCGCAGCAATTCCAACATTTCTTGTTGCGATATATACTCGTAGTTTATTAGGTGCAGTATTAACTGGTGTGATTGTGATTATTTTGTTACGTTTCTTTTTCTAAAAAGGATTACGCTCATATAATAGCGAAAGGTGTAATAACATGAAAAATATAGGGGTGGTGTTATGATACTTTTAACGATAGGAGCAATTTTGTTAACGTTGTTTATTTTCTTTATTATCGGCTTCATTACGTTTATGATGTTTGTTGATAAGGCGACACCTCAAATTTATTACACACCTTGTGAATCAGTGACAGTGAAATCTAAAGGTAAAAATAGAAGGAAGAAAAGTTGAAAGTTGACTTTTCTTTCTTTTGTTTTATCTGATTTTTCTGTATAATTTAAGTTAGTTATCCAACTAACTTAAAAGGTGGTCATAGAAGTGGCAAAACCAAATGTTGTTAATAAAGAGAATTTACTACAAGCAGCAAAAGAAATTATTGCAGAGCATGGGATGGAAAAGTTGACATTAAAAGCAGTTGCAGAGAGTGCTCAAGTTACACAAGGTACCGTATATTATCATTTTAAAACGAAAGATCAATTATTACTGGAAGTAACTGAATCGTTTTGTAAAGCGTCGTGGGAACAACTAGGAAAGGATGTACAGTTAGAAAAGGCTTTGCAGTCTGCCGAAAGTAGATGTGTGAAAGATTCAATGTATCATCATTTGTTTTTTCAATTAGTAGCTAGTGGATTACAAAATGATGCGATGAAAAATAAAATTGGTGGATTGTTACATTATGAAAACCAAGAATTAACAAGAGTGTTAAATAAAAATATAGGAGGTACAATGACACCTCAAATTTCAACTGAAACGTGGAGCATTTTATGTAATGCATTAATTGACGGATTGGCATTGCAAGCATTATTCAATCCATCTTTTTCTAGCGACGAAGTATATGGTGATTTGCACCTGTTATTGGAAAAGTTCATAGAGCTACAAAAGGGAGGTAATGGTAGTGAATAATAAACTTTGGCTCACTATTTTATTTTCTATCGGCGTTTGGTTTTTTGCCTCAGCGTTCTTCATTATTTTCGGTTCTTCTGTTTTATTGGAATACACTTCAAGTAGATTTTTTCTACAATTGACGTTTCTTGAATTAGGAACGGCTATAGCTTTATGCTTTGTAATGTGGCTATACAAAAAACTAGATACTACGAAATATGCAGTTATTAAGTTAGGTATATGTGGTACAGCAATCGGTTTAACTTTAGATTCTTACATCTTGTATCATTCTTCTAATCTATTCTCACAATTATCCTCACAGCAAATCATGTCATTTACCATTTGGATGGTGATTGCATATGCTCTTTATTTAATAATTCCTTTCGTTATGGAACGAAAAAGACTGTTATAAAGAGGATTTTTATCCTCCTTATAACAGTTACATCCCCGAAAGAACTAACAAAAACAGCCCAAATAAAAAACTAATAAAGGAAAGAAAACCGATACATATGGAGAATACACGGTTGTTTCTCCATTCGCGCCAGAAAGCGATAAAGCCTAATATGCAAAGGAAAAACCAAATGGGCAGGAATAGTAACTCGCTAATTTTTTCGGGAAGTAACGCATAAAAGGTTGATAAATATAAGATCCAATTTGTAAAAAATAAAATGTAAACGATAATAGATTGTAAGTAGGGACGTTTGGAAAACGCTCCTTTTTTTACGGTTACTAGAATAATAGTTAGCGCTGAGAAAAAGGCAATGAATATGAAAATCAGTAAGAGTAATGTAAGTGTCATTTACATCTCCTTTATAAGAGTGTTTTTTACAAGAAATGAATCTATTAAATTATATGCTTGATTTGTAGAGTGCCCGTTATATTTTTCGGTGTACGGATTTAGAAAACCATGTTCACCGTGTAGTTGGTATATTTCTAATAAAGGGTTCTTTTGTTGCTGCAACGATTGAATGAAAGAGGGTACTGAAAAACTAGCTTCTTTTTCAGGGAAAATAAGTAAGGTAGCACATGTTGGTTTCATATGAATATAGTCACGTATACGAGAACCGTAACATCCGATAATAAAATCTATTTTCGGATTGTTACTACATAGCCATGAGATGGTAGCACCAACACTAAAGCCGATAAGTCCAATATGTGTGTAACGACTAGAAAGATGAGTAATGAATGTTTCAATTTGTTTTTTTCCATCTTCAAATCCAATATGATTCATAAAAAAATGATATGCTTTTTCTTCATCACTATAAGGAAAGGCATGTTGCGATTGTAGCAGATTAGGACAGAATACATCTATATGAGATGAAGTGAAGTGGTCGGTAACGTGATGCATATGGTCGTTCACACCATATATTTCATGAACAACAACGAGAGCTAATTTTTTCTTCATAATTACAATGTACCCCTATGAAACTTAAATTCTTGCTCAACAAGGCAGATACGTAGGTGGAAGTGTTCATACCATTGCTCACGGCCTCTTTTTTTCGCTTCTTTATGTAAGGCGTTCTGTTTCCAATTGTCAATTGCCTCAAGTGACTCCCAATAAGAAACTGTAATTCCGAGTCCTGAATGATCTCGTGCACTTTCTACGCCTAGAAATCCAGGTTGCTGCTTTGCAAGTTCCTCCATTTTGTCAGAAGCGGCATTATAGTCTGTTGTATCATTTGATAAATTAGAAGTGAATATAACTGCATAATAATGACTTGTTTTTTGTAAATTATTTTTCATATACAATCCTCCTTTTCATATAGTTTAGCATGTGAAAAATAGAAAAGAAGTCATGGCTTCTTATTAATATTTCGTTTTTTATTGTTACTTGAATGAAGTAAGATGGTTTCTATATTGATGTTCGAAATTTTATTATCACTAGATATGAAAATCTTTATATACGAATGTTTAAAATAGGAAAAAATCACATATTTTGTTAACAAAATATGTGATTTATATTAGAATAATACGTGTAATATATATTTATATAATATATTAATAAATTTTATTGAAGGAGGTGACCTCTTTGCACAGTAGGAGGAAAGAAAATAAAAAAATATTAAATGTATTTGTAGTTGTTATGAGTCTATTCTTGCTATTATCTCAATTACAATTTTTAAGTCCAATTGATACGGCAACGGCAGCAGTTACAGATGAAGAAGGTTTTGATAAACCAACCTATCAATCTATTCATAAAGGTGAGATGTATTCGACCGGTAATGTGAATTTAGGTATTAAAGCTACTGAAGCTCAGAAGAAAACGGCATTGTATTCGGAGATAACGAATACTGCGTATACAGCACCGAATGGCTATACCCGTGAACTCATTGATGTAGATGATGACCCAACAACTACAAATTCATCTAAGGCATATATTCCTGTTCCAGAAGATGCTGAAATTGAATGGGCTGGATTATATTGGAGTTCCACACGTTATGAATTAACGCAGCAACAGTATGTAGCACCAGTTAAGTTCACGACTCCGGCGGGGAAGAGCTTTCAAGTAAAACCAAGTAATACGTATTACGGAAGTGGCTTGCTTTATGGTTTCGGTATTGATGGTACTTATTATTCTAACTATGCAGATGTTACAAAGCTTTTACAGTCCTCTAATTCAAAAGGAGGAAGCTATACTTTAGCAAATATTCCTTATCCAAATACAAAACTTGCATATAATTCTGGATATTATTCTTTTGCTGGTTGGTACATGTTAGTTATTACAAAAGATAAGTCTAAAACAAGAAAAGCATTTACTGTTTATGATGGTGGATTGAAAAGAGCTACTGGATCAGGTGAAAAAGAATTCACAGTGAAAAACTTTATTGCTTCAAAAACTGGAGATTTAGATCCGAAAGTTTCTGTTTTCGCTGTCCAAGGTGATAGATATTGGACAGGTGATAGACTGTTTGTTCACACAGATAACACTTGGAAAGAAATTAATGATAAGCTCAATCCAACTGGTAATATATTTAATTCCACTATTTCTGAATATGAGGAACATATGCGAGATAAGTATCCGGGTACATTTAACCCAGATTATAAAAATAATTTGGGTGTTGATGCAGATTTAATCAAGTTACCAGCAGGATATATTAAACCAGAGCAAAAGGAAATACGCTTAAAAGCTGCGACAGCTGGTGATGACTACGTATTAAACACATTAGCTTTTGCAGTAAATGCAACAGCGCCAGAGCTTGTCATAGATAAGGAAGTAGTAGATGCAAAAGAAAAGTATGAGCCAGGTGATGAAGTTACATATCGTTTAAGGGTGAAAAACATTGAACCGAATTCGAGTTCTGTTGATACAAAAATTGAAGATGTTTTAGATTCGCGTCTAGAATTTGTACCAAATTCGGCGAAAATCATTTCTGGTCCGAATGCTGGAAATGAAACAGAACAAGTTGACTATGATGCAAAGACAAGAAAGTTAACAATAAGAATTGGTGAAGGAGCAAATGCTACAAAAGGTGGAATCTATACGGATAAAACACCTGAGACAACAATTGAATTTAAAGCAAAATTAGGGGGAGAAAAGGTAGAAACAGAAGTCCCTAATATCGCTGTTGTTCAAGGGGTTGATGAGTTAACAGGAAGTCAGGTTGAAGCTAACGATTCTAATAAAGTAGTAGTTAAAGTATTACCCGAACGAGAAGAGAAACCCGGGAAGTTAGTAGCTACTAAACTAGCTAAAGATATAAACGGTGGTACGCTGAAAGTTGGCGACAAACTAGAATATACAATTCATGCTAAAAATAGTGTGCCGGATTCTCTCTTAAAATCTGTTAAAATTACGGATAAACTTCCTGAAGGGGTAGAATATGTTCCAAATACGTTAAAGATAAACGGGAGGGAACAAACGGATGTTGAAGATGAAGATCATGCACATATAAAAGATGGAACGATTTATGCTCATTTCGGCGATCTTAAAGGTGAGGAAGAGAAAGCAATCACGTTTGAAGTTGTTGTAAAACCGGAGCTGGCAAATAAGAAAATAAAAAACATAGCAATAGTTGAGACCGATAGTTCGAAAGATAAGGAGAAACCAGAAGTTGAAACACCGGTTGACCCGTTGTCTGGACAACTAGAGTCGAAAAAAGAGATTATTGGTATAAAGCAAGAAAAATTTCATGTTAATGATGAATTTGAGTATCAAATTAAAGCCCGAAATAAAGTGGAAAATGGGCTTATTAAAGATATGCGTCTAATAGATAAACTTCCTGAAGGTATTGAGTATATAGCTGGTAGTATGAAATTGAATGGGAATGTATTGACAGATGCAGTTGACGAAGATGAAGGATCGTATGAGGATAATACGATTAAAGTAAACTTTGGGGACGTACTTGATACAGAAGAAAGAATTGTAACTTTTAAAGTGAAAGTTACGCAAGACGCATTAAAAACGAAAGAAATTGAGAACATAGCGGTTGTTGAGGGGAAAACACCGGATAATGAAGATTTACCACCACAAAAACCGAATGTAAAAACAAATGTAGAAGCAAAGGAACCACAAGTAAGAAAGATGGTTTCGGATGCAGATGAAAAAGAAGTGGAAAAAGCGACATTACAAAGTATAGATGAAGAGTTTACATGGCATGTAAACTATCATTTTGGTAATGATGTTATGAACCTTGAAAAAATAGTATTGCAGGATGACTTAGAAGATATTTTAACTACCTTGCATGTAAAACTTGTAAACAGTAATGGAGAAGAAATAGAAGTTAAACCGCAAATTGATGAACAATCAAAGAAAGTAAGTATTGAGTTACCGAAGCAGGACGGAAATTATGCTTACCTTGCGAATCAATCGTATACAATGCATATTAAGTCAAAATTAAGCGCGAATGTAAATGCAGATATACTAACGAAATACAATGCGAATGATGGTATTCCAAATAAAGCAGAGTTACTGTTTGACCAGAAGAAATTCGTATCAAATGAAGTGTTTGTAGTACCGCCAGCATTAGGGAAATTTGAGATTGAAAAAGTAGATGCGAATGATGAAAATCTCAAATTGGAAGGCGCAGTATTTGAAGTGATTAGTAAAGATGGAAATATAGTATGTAAATTAACAACCGATAAAGATGGTTTGGCAACTTCTATTCCATTAATCGTTGGCAAATATACATTAAAAGAAGTACAAGCACCAAAAGGATATATGTTGATGAGAGAACCAGTAGAAATAGAAGTGAAATCTGGAATGGATTCACAAAGAATAAGAGTAGTAAATAAAAAGAGTGAATTTGTTATTCCAGAGACTGGTGGAATAGGGACAATAATTTATTATGTAATTGGTGGAATATTGATGTTTGTTACATTGTTCCTCTTTGTTAGAAAGAGAAATAATGAGAGATAGAAAAAACAAAAGTAATACAAACAATAGGGAGTGGACAACAATGAAAAGGATTTTTAGTTTATTTTTAATCTGTATGTTAGCTTTTTCAACGTTATCTAACATGGCTGTTAGTGCGGAATCTAGAAGTACAGGTACGTTAACGATTCATAAGTATGAGCAAAGTAAAGGTTCTAAAACAACTACAGAAGGCAATGGAAAAGAAGGACAAACTGTTCCAGAAGATGCAAAACCTTTAGAAGGTGTAACTTTTGAAATTAAACGGATTGAGTCATTTGAAAAAATTTCAAATGATGGAACTGTTATAAAAGAAGAAGCAAAGCCAGTAAAAAATGCTACAATTACAAAGGTAACAAATGCAAAAGGTGAAGCTATTTTTACAGATCTTCCACTAGGACGTTATGAAGTAAAAGCTATTAAAGGTCCAGAACATATTGCTTTGGATACGACTACTTTTATTGTCGATATTCCAATGACAAGTACAGACGGTAAAGATTTAAATTACGATGTTCATATTTACCCTAAAAATGAAACAAAAAGAGGTTCAGTAGAATTCGTAAAAATAGGTGAAGCTGGTCAAGTGTTAAAAGATGCAGAGTTCCATTTGTTTAAAAAGAATAAAGATGGAACAAGCACACAAGTGAAGACACCAAGTTCATTAGTAACAGGGGAAGATGGTAAAGTTCGTGTAGATTCTCTAGAATATGGGGATTATTATTATTTTATTGAGCATAAGGCTCCAAACGGTTATATAACTAGTAAAGAAGAGCGTCCTTTCTCTATTAAGGAGTCTGGTGAAGTAGTTAAGCTAGAAGATATAAAGAACTATAAAGAACCTACGATTACTAAAAGTATAAATAACGGTTCAAAAGTAGCTGGAATCAATAAAGAGACAGATTATACGTATGATATCAAAACATTACTTCCAGAAGATATTAAATTATATAAAAAATATGTCGTAACAGATATTTTAGATGATCGTTTGGAAATAAAAGGCCAACCAATTGTTATGGTTGATGGAAAGAAAGTTGAAGATGGTAGTGTAAAAGTAGTTGTAGAAGGTCAAAAAGTAACCGCTACAATTGAAGATTTTTCAAAAATAAATGGAAAAGAGCTTCATTTACAAATTACTGCAAAAATTAAAAGTGATGTTGAATCTGGAGTGAAAATTCCGAACAAAGCAGTACTTGATTTTGTAAATAAAGATGATGTTTCATCAGAAAAAGATGGAAAGCCATCTAATGAAGTGGTGGTCACACCGACAGCTGGAAATATTAAAATTGAAAAAGTTGATGGTAAGGATAAGACGCTTAAATTAGAAGGTGCGAAGTTCCAATTACAAGATAAAAAAGGTAATGTTATAAAAGTTAATGGGAAAGAAATGAATGATATAACAGATGCAAATGGTATTATTACATGGAATGAAATCCCGTACGGTGAATATCAAATTGTTGAGACGGAAGCACCAAAGTATAAAGATAAAGACGGTGCAGTCGAACACTATCAAAAGTTAAGAGATCCGATTGATATTACAATTGATGAAAAACACCAAAAAATAGAGCTACAAGTTGAGAATAATAAGAGTGGATGGATTATTCCAGCAACAGGTGGTATGGGAACAATTATCTTTACGGTAGTTGGTCTGTTATTAATGGTGACAGCAGCGTTTATTTTCTTTAGAAAGAAACCGGTAAAGAATTCTTAATTCATATTTTATAATAATTGAGTTTGGAAAAGAGGAAAGGTAAAATGCTTTCCTCTTTTCCGTATTTTATCCGAAGTGAAAGAGGATGTTATGAAACGAAATATTATCTTTGGAAGTATTTTTTTACTAGGATTAAGTATATTTCTCTATCCAACTGTGAGCAATTGGTTTGCAACAAGAACACATTATTCAGAAGTAAGTACCTATGACGAAGCAGTAAAGAAGTTGGAGAAAGAAGAGATTGATCGTAAAGAAACGGAAGCACGAGAGTATAATAAGAAGGTCCAAAATACGACGCAAACATTTTCGGACCCGTTTCATGAAAAGAGTGATGAGGAAAAAAGTTCATATGTAGATATGTTAAATATAGGGGATGTTATGGGGTATGTAGAAATCCCTAAAATTAATGTGAATCTTCCGATTTATCAAGGGACGACGGAAGAAGTGCTAAGTCGTGGAGTTGGACAACTGAATGAATCTTCACTACCAGTAGGGGGAGAAAATACGCATACAGTTTTAACTGGGCATCGCGGTTTGCCTTCAGCACTAATGTTTACTCATTTAGATAAAGTCGAACAGAATGATATATTTTATATACATTCATTAGATAAAATACTTGCTTATAAGGTAGATCAAATAAAAGTTGTATTACCAAATGAAACGGAAGACTTATTAGTTGTACAAGGACAAGATTACGCAACATTAATTACGTGTACCCCGTATGGAGTGAACACGCACAGGTTACTAGTGAGAGGACACCGTGTTCCATATGATGCTGGTGAAAAAGAAAAGATTACAAAATCTTTCATTTTAGAAGATTGGATGATCGTTTTTCCTATTGGTATTATTTGCATCGTCTTTCTAATAATCTATTTAAAAAAACGAAAATAGTATGTATTGTATTGTGTGGTGAGTGTGTGAGAAGGGGAGTTATAAGCGTAGCATTGTTTCTTACAGGATTATCACTATTTATATATCCAATGATCGCTAATTATATAAACAATTATGTGTATAAGACAGAAGTGATACGTTATGAAAAAATGGTTGATGATTTAAAAATAGAAGATGTAAATGAGAAGTTTCGAAAGATGGAAACATATAATAAATCGTTAGGGAAAACTACTTTCAAAATGAGTGACCCATTTGTACAGGATGATGAAATAAGTACGGACCTGTTACATTTTATAAACAAAGATGAAATATTTGGCACGATTTCTATTCCGAAAATAAATGAGGAGTTGCCAATTTACTTAGGAGCAAGTCAAGAAAACTTAAGTAAAGGAGTAGGGCAAATTGAAGGGACTTCTTTACCTATTGGTGGGAAAGATACACATGCTGTATTGGCAGGACATCGTGGATATCACGGGGCAACGATGTTTCGTCATCTTGATCAGTTAAGTGATGGAGATGTATTCTATGTAAAGGTATTTGGAAAGCAGCACGTGTATAAAATAATTGGACGTGAAATCATTAATCCAAATCAAGTGGATAAATTAAATGTAGTAAAAGGAAAAGACAAAGTTACACTGCTTACATGTGAACCATATACATCAAGTAAATATCGTTTGTTAGTATATGGGGAGCGAGTAGAAAGTGAGCAAAAGGAAATGGAACGTCTGAAAAAGAGTGTAGTCGAAGTTAAAAGTTATGAAACAAGAGACATAATTGTAAAACTAGCTTGTGGAATAGTAGGTTTCATTGTAATTTGTATTGGTTTGTATGGATTACTAAGGAGAAAATAAGAATGATGATACTTAAATAGAACAAAGAAAAATGCCACTTCAAAAAATGAAGTGGCATTTCTTATATTTCCTCTAAGCTATTAACTGGAACTGTTAATTCGCGTCCTGGGTTTTTTACTTCATATATGCGGGCGGTTTCATTGCTCTCGTCGACGTGTTGAATCATAACAGGCATGCCTTGAAAACTAACATTCGCTTGCTCTGCTGACACAGAAAGCTCTTTTGCACGTTGAATATTCATTTATATTCCTCCCATCATTATTATCTTTGCTAAAAAAGAGGAATAATATACCATTTCGAGACATTCTTAAAGTTTTTGTATTATTTGTAATGTTTCTTTAATAAATGAAGAGAAGATCGAATCAGGATAGCTATCTATTGTTTGAACGGATTCTTTTGCCTCTTTTAAGGCAGATTTTTTATCTTGAAGTTCTATATAGCAAAGGGCACGATAAGATCCAGCTGTTAATAACCACGATTGATCAAGTGGATGAGTCATATAATCTGGTATGGTAGCGTGTTTTAATGTTTCCAAAGCTTCCTTATAACGTTTTAAACCATACAAAGATTTTCCTTTTTCCAGATAATACAGTCCATCGTCTTGGAAAATTGGATCATTTTTTAGTTTTTCTCGAAATTGTTCTAGATGTTCTAATGCGATTGTATATTCATTAGTAATTGTATTGTAGTAATAAGCTTTTAATATATCTATATTTGCAGCGGATAAAGTATCTTCTGTAAAAATGGCAAATTGCTCAGATTTTTTTATGTAATATAAATATCGTTCTTTATCAGCTACAATGATTTTTTGATAAGATAAAATACGGTAAAATTCATCTGTTTTATAATACACTTGATGTTTTTTTGAAAATGCAAGTGCATCTAAAATGACTTTTTCACATTTTTCATAATTGCCATATGCGAGTAAAATAATTGCTTCTTTTAAATATAATTGTATATGTGTAATAAGATCCATTTCTAAATTCTTCGTTTTATATTCATCGCGAATTCTGGCGATCAATTGTAAACATTCTTTATATTTTTTACGTTTGAAGAGCATATAGTAAAACAGTAGTTTCGTTTCAGTACTTTCGCGATACAAAGTATATTTTTCAAATATAGAAACAGCTGTTTCAACGTAATATTCAATATTATAATCGTTCATAATAGCCGCTCCAGTTATGAACTGTTTATATAAACGTGCTGTATTTAAAGTTGGAGGTAAATCTGTTTGAACGATAGGTAGTAAAGTTTTGTATACTTCATCGCCATTTGCCTTTATTAGTGGCTCCATTTTTTGAATAAGTTCTACAACTTCTCCTTCATCTTCTTCTAATAAAAAGCTCGGTTCACATTCAAGTTTTTCTGCAATATATTGTAATGTTTTCATAGAAGGTGTAGCTTTTCCATTTTCAATTTGACTAAGCATACTTTTTGTCAGTTCTGAACCTGCTAGTTCAGTTTGTGTAAGTTTTTTTTCTTTACGTAATGCTTTAATTTTTTCGCCGAGAGTTGCCATAGTGTAGCTCCTTTATAATTAAAAAGTTAAATACAATTAAACTTTTTGTTGTAATAGTGGGAAAGGTGATTATATAATAAGTTTAACACAATTTAACTTTCAAAGGGAGAGTGTCATAATGGAAGATGTAAGTATAGGACAACATGATTCAAGAATGAAGATTGCAACGAGAAATATTATTTTAATGATGATTGGAAAAATGACGTCTTTATTAGGAGCAGGTATTTATACGTTTGCAATGGGATTATACGTATTAAAGACAACTGGTTCAGGAATGGGATTTGCAACTACGCTCGTTTGCGGATCACTTCCAAGGATGATCTGTGGCCCAATTGCAGGTGCTGTAGCTGACCGCATCAATCGAAGATGGCTTGTCATTGGTACTGATTTATTGAGTAGCTTAACGATGCTTATTATGTTTATTCTTGCTACTATATTTGGACCATCACTTCTTTTTATTTATGTTTCAGCAGCATTATTATCAATTTGTGCAAGTTTTTATTCTGTAGCATTAACTTCATCTATTCCGAGTTTAGTAGACGAAGGACGTATTCAAAAAGCGAGTGCTTTAAATCAAACGGCGGCTTCTTTATCAAATATTTTAGGGCCGATTATTGGCGGAGTCGTATTTGGTTTCTTTTCAATTCAGTCGTTCTTTTTGCTAAATAGTATTACGTTCTTTTTAGCAGTTATTTTGCAATTATTTATCGTATTTGATTTATATAAAAAAGAAGTGGCTGAGAGTAAAGAGCATTTCTTGACGAGTATAAAAGAAGGTTTTTCATATGTAAAACGACAACATGAAATATATGGTTTAATGAAAATAGCATTGTGGGTAAACTTTTTTGCGTGTGGGCTAACCGTTGCACTGCCATACATTATCGTCCATACATTGCATTTATCTTCAAAGCAACTCGGTACTGTAGAGGGAATGTTAGCAGTCGGGATGCTAATGGGTGCGATTGCTTTATCTGTGCGTAAAGAAGTAAATAATCCGTTTCGTTCTATTTATATTGGATTGTTTTTATTTGCGGGTTTAAGTTTATGTACAGTCTTTCCGTTGTTAGTTATTATTCCAAAAGTAGCGAGTTTTATTTACTATATCGCTTTTATGATGTTAACGGGTATAGCAATTATGGTTGTCAATATTCCGATGCAAGTACATATGCAAAAAACGACAGATCCAAACTACTTAGGGCGTGTATTTGGCCTACTTGAAACAATTGCGACTGCAATCGCACCGCTCGGTATGATTGTATATGGATTATTATTAGATATGTTACCAACTAGCATTGTTATGATGACAATAGGCGGAGGTTTATTGTTAGTTGTATTAGTTGGAGTAAGGCAACATATGGCGAAAAAGCAAGTGGATGTGTCGGCTTAAAAATAATAAAATAATAAAATAATAAAATAATAAAAATTTGACTTATTATTATAAAAATGACCAAATCAGTATTTTAGTTTTTGAAACTCTTTTTCATGTATGTTAAAGTAAAGTGAGCAGGCAAAGAAAAGGAGACAACAGCATGAAAAAATTAAGTTTTGTTATGCTTTTTCTGTTAGTCGTAATGGCTGGATGTAGTAATTATGACACATATATTGAAACAGGTATGCAATCATTGAAAGATGAAAAATATAGTGATGCAACAATGTGGTTTGAAAAAGCAGAAAAAGAGAAATCGGGAAATGAAGCGAAATCATATAAAGAAATGGCCGAGAAAATGGATCACGGAGCGACAGCATTAAAAGACGGTAAGTATTTAGAAGCGAAAGACATTGCAAATGAAGTGTTACAAATGAAAAAAGACGATGCACTTGAAACAGCTGTAACATCAAATGCGGAGAATATGCTTCAAAAAGCAAAAGATGTAGAAAAGAAAGTAAATGAAAGAGTAGCAAAACGGAGAAAAGTAGAAGAAGAAGGAATTGATAAACTCATTAAAGCTGTAGATAGTATAGATGATGTGAAAGAAAAAGAGAAAAAAGTTTCAGAAGCATTAGATAAGACTGAAGAGGCGCAAGCAAAAATTGAAGCGAAGAAAAATAAATAGAGTTATAGCTTAAAAGGCTGTCGTGTAAAACGACAGTCTTTTAATTTTTTGTTGCATAAGAAGTGATGTTATGTAGTAAAAAAGAAATAATTTTAGAATTCCATCTGTCCTCATGATGAATCGTATAAATATTACGTTGAAATTCAAATTCAGGGATGGGTATATAGCATAGTTCATTTCGTTGTACTTCTTGTTCAATAGCAAGTTTAGAAATAAAGGCAACCCCATTACCGTATTTTAAAATTTGTTTCATCGTTTCTAATGAATCTAATTCAATTTCGGATTGGAATGTAATGTTATGAGCTAACATCCATTTTGTAAGTAAATCTCTCGTTGTAGATGGATTACGATGCAATATTATACGTTCTTTTTCAATATCTTGTAGTGATACATTTTCTTTTTTTGAAAAATGATGTTCTTTGGAGAAAGCAAGAACAAGTGTATCAGGCATTACATTCGTCTGTTTTAAAGATGATTCATCAAACGGTGCTGCTGAAATTACACCGAGATCAATTTCATGATTTTGTAGCATCGTTCGAATTTCAGGAGCTGTTTTTACCATGAGTGTTATTTTTATATTTGGAAATTCACATTGAAATTGATGAACAATTTCTGGTAAAAGATATGTCGCTGGTACATAACTAGCGCCAATTGTTATAGCTCCTTTATGAAAATCTTTAAACTCTTGCGTGACTCGCCTAGCTTCTTTCATAAGTGCATCTATTTTACAAGCATAATGATGCAATGCCTCGCCAGCCTCTGTTAAGAAATATCTTCCAAAACGTAATTCAAATAAAGGTACACCGAGTTCCTCTTCTAAGCTTTTTATATGGAATGTAATAGTAGGTTGTTTAACACCAAGCTGTTCTGCAACAATCGTGAGCTTTTTGTATTTCTTAATAAGCACTACAATTTCTAATTTTAAGAGATTCATGGCAAGTTGCCCCTTTTTCTTCTAACTATAGAAAAAATCTATAGAAATAAATAGTTTATTAGAAGTTTTTTAATTTAATCTTTACAGTACATTAACATTCAGTATAAATCTTCCATATAGAATGAAAGCAGGTTAAGAGTGAGGGGAGAGAGGTGAAACGATGGATATTAAAATTAGTGGATTAGAAAAATCATTTGGAAAAGTACAAGCGTTAAAGCCGTTACAAATTGTGATGAAACAAGGTGAATTCACCACACTTTTAGGACCTTCGGGATGCGGGAAAACGACATTACTCAGAATGATTGCAGGACTGGAAGAGCCAGATAAAGGTGAAATATATTTTGGAGATACGTGCATGTATTCTTCTTCTAAAAAAATAAAAACAGCTCCTCATGAACGTAATATCGGTATGGTATTTCAAGATTTTGCTTTATGGCCACACATGACTGTATTTGAAAATGTTGCATTTGGTTTAAGAGCTACAAAGCAAACGAATCAATTACGGGAAAAAGTAGAAGAGGCAATAAAGCGAGTTCGCTTGCAAGGAATGGAGAAAAGATATCCGCATGAACTCTCTGGCGGACAGCAGCAACGTGTCGCATTTGCGAGAGCAATTGTAACGAAACCACATTTCATTTTGTTTGATGAACCGCTCAGTGCACTCGATGCAATTTTGCGAGAAGAAATGAGATTAGAGCTTATGGATATCGTTCATTCTATTGGTTTAACTGCATTGTATGTTACTCACGATCAAACAGAAGCGATGTCAATGTCAGACCAAATTATTGTCATGAAACAAGGAGAAGTATTACAAAAAGGAACACCAGAAGACATTTATGTGAAGCCATCTCATGAATTTGTTGCAAAATTTGTTGGTAAGGCAAATTGGCTTGTAGAGGGGGAGAAAATGGTTCGCCCAGAGCATATAAGTTGGACAAAAAATGAAGTGTGCGAAATGTATACAGGTGAAGTTCAGCACGTTACATATGTAGGAGAACGATATGAAGTGAAAGTAAATATGGGGGCAATCGGAATATGGACAGCTTATCACAATAATAAGTTAAGCATCGGAAAGCCAGTATCGTTATATGTACCGAAAAAATGTATTCATCATATAGGGGGAGAATCGTATGAAGAAATTCAGTTCGCTTAAGTCGTTATTTGTATGTACTTTATTATTTTCTGCCGTAGTAACAGGGTGTAGTTCAAAGACAGGTAATGCAGATGCAAAAAGTAAAACTACGAATGAAAAGAAGATTGTTGTATATAGTGCAGGACCAAAAGGATTAGCAGAAAAAATTCAAAAGGACTTTGAAAAGAAAACGGGTATAAAAGTGGAAATGTTTCAAGGAACAACAGGTAAGATTTTAGCGCGAATGGAAGCCGAAAAGAAAAATCCAGTCGTTGACGTAGTCGTACTTGCATCTTTACCAGCGATGGAAGGATTAAAAAAGGATGGACAAACGTTAGCTTATAAAGAAGCGAAACAAGCTGATAAGCTTCGTTCTGAATGGTCGGATGATAAAGGACATTATTTTGGATATAGTGCTTCAGCGTTAGGAATTGTGTATAACACAAAAAATGTGAAGACAGCGCCTGAAGATTGGAACGATATAACAAAAGGAGAATGGAAAGGGAAAGTGAATCTTCCAGATCCAGCACTTTCAGGTTCAGCTTTAGACTTTGTAACAGGATATGTGAAAAAGAATGGAAAAGATGGATGGAATTTATTTGAACAGCTTAAGAAAAATGAAGTTACAGTAGCAGGGGCAAATCAAGAAGCGTTAGATCCAGTTGTAACAGGAGCAAAAGATATGGTCATTGCGGGTGTTGATTATATGACGTACAGTGCAAAAGCAAAGGGTGAACCAGTTGATATTGTTTATCCAAAAAGCGGAACAGTTATTAGCCCACGTGCAGCAGGTATTATGAAGGATAGTAAAAATGTAGAAGGTGCAAAAGAGTTTATTGATTATTTATTATCAGATGATGTACAAAAACAAATTTCTAAAGCATATTTATTACCTGGTAGAACAGATATAAAAGCTGAAAATAGACCAAATGTGGAAGAGATTCCAGTATTACATATTGATTGGAAAACAGTTGAGAAAGAACAAGATGAAATAGGAAAACAATTTAAGAAAGTATTTCAATAAGATGGTGATTACATGGTAAATCGATTTGGATCAGTAAGGCAAGTTGGGATGACGGTAGCGTTGTTACTTGTGGCGATGTTAATCGTCATCCCGCTTTTTCTCATTTTACTTTCTAGTGTATATGAAAATAGTAGTTGGAATTTTTTAAAGCCGTTTGAAGTGATGCAGAGTGGTGGATTAGCTGGAATTTTTCTAAATTCGATGCTTCTAGGTGTACTCGTAGTAATAGGGGCAACCATCTTTGCATTTCCATTGGCTTTCATTATGAGCAAAACAGATGTTGGAAAGCATAGCAAATTAGATATTGTTTTTATGATTCCATTTATGACACCGCCGTATATTGGATCGATGGGCTGGATTTTGTTCATGCAACCGAACGGGTATTTCGAACAGTTTTTTCCGATGCTAAAGACGATTTCATCTTCGTTCTTTAGCTTAGGAGGTATGGTTTTAATTATGAGTCTGCATTTATTCCCATTTCTTTACTTCATGTTGAAGAATACATTACTTCAAATTGGGAGTAGTAAAGAAGAAGCGGCAGCAGTTCATGGTGGAAGCTTTTTCTATCGTTTAAGAAAAATAATATTACCGTTATTAGTATCAAGTTATGTAATGGGTGCTTTACTCATTTTCGTAAAGACGATTGCTGAATTTGGAACACCGGCTACATTTGGACGAAGAATCGGATTTCATGTGTTAACATCAGAGATTCATAAATTCATTTCGAGTTGGCCAATTGATTTTAGTAGTGCAACAGCATTATCTTCTTTATTACTTAGTGCATGTATGCTCATTTGGTATATGCAAAACGTATTAAATCGAAAGTATTCATATGCAATGGTTAGTGGAAAAGGTGTGAAATCTAAAAGGTACACTTTGTCTATATTTGTGCGCGCTGTAGCATGGTTCTATGTAATTGGTTTATTAATCGTGTCAATTGGAATCCCGTATTTTTCTATACTGATTGCTTCATTATCAAAGTTAAGGGGCGGCGGCTTACATATAAACAACTTTACAACGAGCCATTATGAAGCATTATTTACAATCGGATCGCCAGGATTAGAAGCTCTATGGAACAGTTTTCTTTTTTCACTTATAACAGCGATTATTGCTGTTATGATTGGCGTCTTTTTAGCACTTATGATTCGAAAGGGGAAAAAGCCCTCTGAAAAATGGCTTGATATGTGCGGTATGTTACCGAATATGGTACCAGGAATCGTGATGGTTGTAGGGCTTATTTTATTTTGGAATTCACCCTATATGCCTCTGTCCATTTACAATACACCAGTCATGGTAATCGTAACGTACGTCGTTCTTTTTTTACCTTATACCGTGCAGTATGTAAAAGCATCGCTCGGGCAAATTGATGATTCTCTTGTGCAGGCAGGAAGTATTTTTTCTGGGAATTATATGTATATTTTTAGAAAAATAATATTACCTCTTATTATCCCGGGCATTCTTGCTGGATGGGCGATGACATTTACAATCTCAATAAGGGAGCTAGTAGCATCGCTTCTCGTACTACCCCCATCGGTAGAAACGTCAGCAACATTTATTTTTGCTCAATTTGAACAAGGAGAAGTATCTATTGGAATGGCGATGGCTGTCGTTTCAGTTGGACTTACAACACTATGTTTATTACTTCTGCAACATATGGAGCAAAAACGAAAAGGGGTAGTATGATGAGGATAGAAGTATGGGGAGGAGCGGGAGAATACGGTCGCTCCTGCTACTTTGTAAAAAATAAAGAGACGAAAATATTATTTGATTGTGGTATTAATCGATCATATGAGGACAGTTATCCAAAAATAGAACGGGAAGTTGTACCGTTTTTAGATGCAGTATTTTTGTCACATATTCATGAAGATCATACGATGGGCTTACCTTTATTAGCGAAGTATGGATATAAGAAAAAAATATGGACAACTCGTTATACGAAGGAGCAACTCCCAGCTTACTATGAAAAATGGAGAAACTACAATTTGGCGCAAGGATGGCATGTACCTTATACCGATCAACATGTGAAAGATTTAAATTATGTATATATTGATGAGATTAGCAATCCGAATGAATGGGTACAGATTACCCCTACATTGCGTTTTCAATGGGGGTATAGTGGGCATGTATTAGGAGCTGTTTGGTTTTTAGTGGATATGAGTCATACATATGTATTCTATTCTGGCGATTACTCAGCAGAGTCTAACATACTACGAGCTAATTTACCTGAGAAGTTGCACGGCGATATAAAAGTCGCAATCGTAGATGCCGCTTATCATACTGATGATGTTTCGCAACATGAACGAATAAACGAACTATGTACAGAAATTGAACGTGCCGCCGGGAATAAAGGGATAACATTACTACCATTGCCACCCCTTGGTAGGGCACAAGATATCGTATTGTATTTATATAAAAAATATAAAGAACTCCCTATTATAGTAGATCAAGAAATTTTGGATGGATTTCAACAGATGTTCGCATATAAAGATTGGATCAAAAATAATGAAGAACTTGAAGAGCTAATGGAGAGTTTAAAAAGAAACATAATAGTTATGGATGATGATAGCGGTACGCAACATAGTTATGGAATAGTTGTAATGAGTGATGCGAATATGCAAACGAAGCGAGCGCAGTTATATTATGAACAACTTCGGCATGACGAACGAAATTCTATTATCTTTACTGGACATATTGCGAAAGGGAGTTTTGCAGAAAAAGTTTTGAAGGAACGTGTAGGTAAAGAATGTAGGGTGAAGCGAGTTCCATATAAAGTTCACCAAAGTATAAGAGATGTGAAAGAGATGTTAAATACATTATTACCAGAACATACGGTGTTAGTACACGCTTTGAAAGAGGATACGGATCGATTGCAGGAAAAGCTTAGCACGGCAGGGTATGAAAATGTGTATTCACTTGCAATGGAATGTATAGAAGTTATTTAAAATGTAAAGGGGATCGGTATATGAAAAAGGTATTTGTATTCGCAAGCATTTTCTGTTGTTGTTTCCTTTATAACGTTAAGGAAGGCTTTGCCGCCAGTCCGATGAAACCTAGTTTTGAAGTGAAATTATTATTAAAGCCAGAACAAGTATTAGGTTATAGCAAAGAGATGAACGAAGAGGTACTAGAATATTTCCAGGCTGGTACAAATTATGAAAGAATACAAGTGCAATTTTTAGATACAGCGAATAAAAATTTAAGTAGTGAAGGTTGGTTTGCGAGAATTCGAAAGAAAGAATTTAGTAAAGATTTTGAACTAACATATAAAAAAAGATATCCTATTCCAAATGGTGTAATTCAAGATGCATTAGAAGTAGCTAAAAAAGAAGGATTCGATAGTAATACGGATAGTTATGAGGCGGAAATAGATTGGGGATTTGAGAAGAAAACATTAAGCATTTCAAATAAGAAAAGTTACAGTGCGAAAGGATATGGAATACTTGATTTACCAAACGAACGAGCTGCTCAAAACATGTTAATAGAAAAATTACCAGGGAAAATGAACAAATGGTTGTATACAAATTGGGGAGAAGAGATGTTAAAGAATTCCCGTATTTACGGTCCTGTATTAATGAAACGATATACAGGAGAGTTTGAAAACATAAAAGCAAATATTGAAATTTGGCCATTAAGTAATACCGGAAAATTAGAAGATGACTTCGTAATAGAAATGTCATTTAAAACAAATGAAGAAAGTATTGCGACAAAGCAAAGGGAATTATTAATGGCGAATTTAGAGAAAAAAGGCTGGTTGTTACCGAAAGATAGTTTGAAGACAGAGCTTATTTTTCAGTAAATAGTAAAAATGAATCCATATGCCATGGATTCATTTTTTTATATGAGTATTAAGCTAAATCAGCTGACACGAACATATCACTATTTTGAAGATTTTTAGAGCGTAAACTATAAGCAACTACTTTCTTTTTATGTTGCTTTACAACATCAACATGCTCTTCATGACTATAAATATAAAATGTAAAATCTTTTTTGCCGCGTTTTGCATGAATAATTAAAGGCGTACCCTCATTATGTGGCGGTGCATAATAGCGATCTAAAAATAAACCTTCGTTAAAATCATGAATAATTTTGGATTTTTGTTCGCCTTCTAAGTTATTTCCATTGATTGTAACAGTCGCATTCTCTTCTTCCAGTTGCGGATGTGTTTCGTACTTGCTAATAATGGATTCAATAACAGTGTTAGGAAGGCTCGAAACGATAATTTTAAATGCCCCAAATACAACTAACATAACAATAAACCAAGTCGTCATAGTATATCATCCCCTTTTTCCTATTAAATAATATAACTCATATGGTAATAGTACATATGGTGAACTTTTGTATAATTTGTGAAAAATTTTCCTGTTTTTGAACGTTTTTTAACAAATGGAGCTTTGTAAAGAATGAGAGGGAATATTTGGTATGATAAAAAGTGTAGAAGCGTTATCATGTTATGTAATATTATTATTAGAAAAATCAATTTTGTTACAAAAAGTTGAAATTGAAGTATTTTAAAAGAAAAAGGTTTATAATAAAAATATAACTAATAACCACATTACTAATTATAAGGAAGTGTAACTATGAGTACTGTAACAATCGTGTATGGTATTATTCTTTCCACAATTATCGTTTTATTTTTCGTTGGGGTTTCACGTTACATTCATAAATGGAAAGAAGGCGTTGCGAAATTAAATCACATTGAAGAAGAACTTAGTGATTTAATGTTACATCATGGTAAGTAAACATTTATTTTTTTAACTAAACAATGTGAAGGATATCACAAAACATGCTCTCCTTATGAAGGCATGTTTTTTTGTTATGTGAATGATTAGGCACATTCATACATTTTTTCCATACGATACAGTGTGAAGATGGAAATGTTCGGAGTGGAAAAGAGGGATAAAATGAGTAGTTCAGGTTATGTTCCAGATAATAAAAATTTAAAGAAGAGCTCAGGAACTCCAAACCTTTTCTTTGATTCGAGAAAAAATATCTTTTTTAAAAGGGATGAGAAAAACGTTGCATATGAAGTTACGTCAACGCAGTTACCAGCCATGATAGGAGGAGCGTTTGTTGATTTATTTATGACAAAAGGGCATATGCGGGAACCACATTGGCATCCGAATGCGTGGGAGTTAGATGTTGTAGTATCAGGAGAAGCAGTTACATCCATTTTAAATCCGGAAACGAATCAATTGCAAAATTATCATATGAAAGCGGGGCAAACTGTCTTTATTCCAATGGGATGGTGGCATTGGATCACAGCGGTAACAGAAGAAGTACAATTACATTTGTTCTTCAATAACGATCAGTTTGAAACAGCAGAAGGATCAGACATACTTAGATTAACACCGCCAGAAGTATTTCAAGCTGCATACGGTGTAAGTGCGGAAAAATTAGGGAAAGACCTTTCGCCAATTAAGGAGTCAGTTGTAATTGGTCCCCCTAACTTAAATCGAATAAAAGGTGTTAAAGAAAGTGGCGACTCAAATATAGTCGTTACGTTAAATGGGCAAATAACTTCATGTGAAATAGAATAACTCTTTCTTTTTAGGAAGAGTTATTCTATTTTGTATAATTTTGTAATTAGATTCGTTATAATTATAATATAGAAGGGAATATATGAGAGGGGGTATATTGTGAACATATTAAAAATTATAGGAATTGTTGCAGGAGTCATTATAGTAGCTGTTATAGCTTTCTTTGTTATTATGAATTACTATTTGTCAAAAGAAGATCCTGATTATGTATTACAGTACATAAAAGAACATAAAGAAGATGAAACATGTTCATTATTTATTAAAAGAAATGGAGAAGTAGTAACATCTATAAATGAAAATGTAAAATTACCATTAGCGAGTATGGCAAAAATCGTAATAGCAGTTGAATTTGCTAAGCAAGTGTCAGAAGGAAAGATAAGCCGAGATGAACAAATTTCATTACAGGAGCTAGAAAAATATTATGTTAAAAACACTGATGGTGGAGCGCATCCTGACTGGTTAGAAGACGCTGAAGCTAGAAAGTTAGTGAAAAATGGACAAATCGCTTTAGAAGAAGTCGCTAAAGGTATGATTCATTATAGTTCTAATGCAAATACGACATATTTGTTAGAAAAGCTTGGAATAGAAAGAGTAAATGAAAGCATAAAAGAGTTAGAGCTTACTAGTCATGATAAGTTTACTTCTTATACGGCTGCACTATATATGAGAGGATACGTAGAAAAAGAACTTCATGTGCCAGAAAATCAGTCATTAAAAACGTTACGTAACATGTCAAAAGATGAATATAATAAACATGTGTTACAAATACAGGAATGGATGAAAGATGAAGAAGAATGGAAAAAACGGGATATTCCATTAAAAGTAGATATGGAATTCCAACGTATTTGGTCAGATCGATTAGTGGGTGCAAACGCTAAAGATTATATGAGTATAATGGAAAAGATAAATAGTAGAAAGTATTTTCCAAAATCAATGCAAGAAGAAATCGAGAACATTTTCAAAGGAACAGTTAAAAATAGTAAGTTTGAATATGCTGGTCAAAAAGGTGGCTCTACCGCATTCGTATTGACAAAAAGTTTGTATACTACAGATAAGAAAGGGAATAAAGTAGAAGTTGTCATTATGTTTAACGATATAGAAAATCAAGTTGCATATCAAAAG